>DATIRG010000630.1:0-8572 GCA_035470005.1 Lutibacter sp.
TATCAGGTTTGTGAAACTCAATGCTTGGCGCAAGAAACAATCCGATACCTGTACCTTTATGAAAAGTAGTAGGAGGCGTGAAAGCATCATTCAACTTTTGTGTTGATCCATCAAAGAAATTAAAGTTCGCGCCACCGGCAACACCAAAATACCAAGATGGTCTTGAGTATTCTACTACTTCTTGTGCCTGAAGCGGAGAGTCAATCCCTGTTAAAATCAAAGCACCTACAACAAGGCCTTTCAGGGTTTGTTTAAGGGAGACGGCAAAGCGCGATTCCCTGTTTAAATTAGTTTTATTTTTCATTTTATTTTATGAATTTAATTTTTTAATTTTTTAAAATCTTAATAAAACCCCTCGCCAATTGGCGAGGGATAATTATTATTTAATTAGAAGGTTTTACAACTGAGTTTCCAATTAATGAAACAGCTGATTGTGCCAATAATCTTCCTTTTACTGTAGAACGTGCTTCTAAAGAGATCAATGTTTTAGATAAGATATTTCCGCTGAAATCAACATCTGTTCCAATCACCGCACCTGCACCTGCAGTCACCCAGAAAATATTATCGGCTTTTGCGCCATTTATCAAGACGATTTTTACATTGTTAGATACTGTAAGGTCTCCTGCAATTTGGAAAACAAATGCAGCACAGTCTACACCACCACCATCTAATGTAATAGTATTGGATAATAAAAGTCCTGTTCCATATTTATAAACACCTGCAGGTAATGTTACATTGTTAAGATTTCCAGCCAAATATTCAGTAGTATTTGGAGCCAAACCATTAGCTGTAGTAAATGCTGTATGCATATTGTCTACAGTTACAGTTAAATTAGACGGTGTTGGAGACGTATAATCTGCTGCGTAAATTTTCCCATTCACCAAAGTTGAGGTTGAATAAGTACCACTAGAATGAAGCGTTAAGCCAAATCCTGTAATAAATGATGCTGCAAGAGGACTGATTCCCATATCACCTGTAACGGAAGTTACCCCTGTAGTTGAAATTGCAGATTCTGCCAATATTGCATAATTACCTGCCAATCCTAAGTCTACTGCAGGATTAGGACATAAGCCAGCATTAAGTGGTGGTGTTTGAGTAAAGTTTGCAACTAAAGCTGTGTCCTTTGTCAATACAAATTCATAAGTTGCATTTGAAGAAACAACCGCGTTGGTAACATTATCTGTCCAGTTATTAAAAGTATATCCATCGTTTGGAATCGCTGTTACCTGTACAGTTGATCCAGCAGGAAATAAACCTGCACCATCCGTTACACCGCCCTCGTTAGGGTTTGCAGTTAATGCTACAGAAAATTGATTTGGAATTACAGCGGTAAAATTAGCAGTAATAACTTTATTGCTATTCATGATCACTGTTAAAGGAACAGCGTTTCCTGTTGCATCACCACTCCAAGAACTAAATACGTAACCATCAGCTGGTGTAGGCGTAAGCACTACTGCAGCTCCATGATTGTAAGTAGCTTGATTTGGGACTTTCAACACAGTTCCGTTTACAGCATTTACTGTTAACGTATACGTTTTAATTGCAAAGTTGGCAGTAATAACTTTATTGTCATTCATTACTACGGTTAAAGGATTGTTAGTTCCTGTTGCGTCACCACTCCAAGAAGTAAATTCATATCCTGTTGCTGGTGTAGCTGTAAGCACCACTGAAGTTCCATGAGTATAAGTAACTTGATTTGGGCTTTTAACAACAGTACCATTCACTGCAATCACTGTTAAAGTATAGGTTTTAAGTACAAAATTGGCAACCAAATTTGTGTTTGCATTTAAAGCAAATGTGTAGTTTGCATTGGTTGAAACTGGAACTCCGGCCAATGTCCAGTTCACAAAATTGTAACCTGTATTTGCTGTTGCTGTAACAGTTACATTGGTTCCTTCATCATATGATCCTGATCCGGTTGTTGATCCACCTGCAACAGGTAATGCTGATGTATTTACAGCAAATTGTGTTGGAGGTATTAATGTATAATTTGCAACCAACGTTCTGTCTCCAATTAAAACAAATGTATAATTTGCGCTTGTAGAAACTTCAATTCCGTTAGCTGTCCAGTTCGTAAATGTGTACAATGCGTTTGGTGCAGCTGTTACAGTTACTGGGGTGCCTTTCAAAAATAAACCACCACCAGTAGTTATTCCGCCGATAAGTGGATTTGATGATACCACAACCAAATATTCCGGCAATGTAGTAAATGACCATACATAATTTTCCTGTAACGAATTTCCTCTTTCATCTTTAGCCATTGTAGTTATTGTTCCTGTATATTCCGTGTCTGGCTCAAGAAGTGTTGTAGGCGTAAATGTTGCAGTTAAACCGTTATAAGAAACAGTTCCATCTATCAATGCACCATTAGCGCTTACAGTAAATGAAGCTTCAGTAATTGTTGAAGGATTCATTTTTTCATTGAAAGTTGCAGTGATTATCTGATTTAGGGGTACATCAACGTCGCCGTCTTCAGGGACTGTTGAAACAACAAGCGGACAAAGACCATTGACTCCTTCGAAGTCATCCTCTGCACAACCTGAAAATAATAGAACAAATGCAAATGCAATTGTTGTGAGTAATTTTTTCGCGATCATAATTTTAGGGTATTTAAGTTAATAATATTTGTTAATTGGGTGTTAAATTTTTTCATAGAACAAAGGTCCGCCCATAACAGGCTAATTCCATTACACAATTTTGATAAAGAGTTGCATAATTCACACATTGTGTAATTGTTATAGAAAATGCATAAGACGTAGCCTCGCAAGTAGCATTTTTTTGTTAAAGGCGCTATTTTTTACTGATTTTAGTAGAGTGGAAGGCAGAAAAAATGAGTGAAAATTTAGGCCTCTTTTAACATTTCGGAATTATTAGAAGGGAGAATAAGGACTTCTTTAAGCAACCTTTACGGTGAAATTAAAGCGGGGATTTTTATTACATGAAGGTTATTTCTTCTTTTTAAGAAGCCTCGAAATTAACAAAACGACTGTCAAAAGCCATCCAATTGGATAGGGTAAGATAAGCATTCCCCACCACCAAGACAAGGTTGATTTGCCACCAAAACCTCCCATTGATGAAAAATAAAACATAAATAATACGCCGAATACAATTAAAAGCAATGCAACTATGAACTTTTTCCAATGCCGATCTTTTGCATAGAAAGTTGACAATGCAATAAGTGCACTGCCCAATGCAATGACTATAGAACCTTCTAAAGGATCAATAGTGCCAATTACAAAAGCAGTAACACCTATCATGTAAATAACGCGCGTCCATTTTATTTTCTCTTTCATTGATGACGATTTTAAAAATGGATTGCTTCTTTTATTTTAAGCTTATTAGTATTTGAATTGACATTTTTTATACCTGATGCAAATCAAACGGTAAAAAATTCATTTTTTAAAGAATCTTTCTTCCCTGAATAAGTCTAAAAATAACTGCAATTACTGCAATTACCAATAAAATGTGGATTAGACCACCCATACTATATCCTAAATATCCAATAGCCCATAGAATAACCAGGATGACTGCAATTGTGTAGAGTAAATTTCCCATGACTTGTTTTTTTTAGTTTATGTTTCTTTTTATTCTGAAGTTTTAAGGTGGCTTCCAAAAGTATCGTCAACATGATTAAATGCTGCTTTAAATAGATTCAGCCGCCAAGATTTACATAAAATTAGCAATATCGTTTAATTAATGATTTGATAATAATCAGTTTAAAAAATGATTATTCTCAGTTTTCACAAATCAAAATGAAGAACAAAAAAAATACCGGCCTTCAAGGGCCGATATTTTTTTAAAAACGAATGCAATGTATTAAAGCACTCTTCTTCCTGAAATAAGTCTAAAAATAACTGCTATAACTGCAATTACCAATAAAACGTGGATTAGGCCACCCATACTATATCCAAGGAATCCAATGGCCCAAAGAATTACTAAAATAACTGCAACTGTGTAAAGTAAATTTCCCATGATTGTTTATTTTTTTTATTTAATGATTATTTTTATTGTGTTTATGTTTATTTAATTATTTTTAAATTCCAGTTACTCGTCTTTAACCGTAAAGTTTTTAAAGGCTTCTCCCAAATCATTCATATCCTTATTGAACTCTGTTTTAAATGTTTCCCAGTTGTCTTTTCCACTCTCCTGATAAGCATCCATTTTTTGTTTCATGGCTATGTTTTTTTGTTCCAATATGGTAATTTGTTCCTGGTAGTAAACTTGTGCGTCTTTTTTTGAAGAGGCTATTTTTACTTTAAAGTCGGCAATCAATTGGTTATTGGCGTCAATCTTGGCGTTTGTTTCTTTCTTGAAATTTTCAATATCAGCCAAATACTCTTCTTTTGCGCTATTATAATCTTCATCGGCTTTAATAGATTTATCTTCAGCCTTTTCAACTTTTTCAGCGGCAGTATTACAACTTGTGAAAATGGCGCCTGCCAACAAAACTGTAGCACTAAGTGTAAAAATTAATTTTTTCATTTTTATGGTTTTAGTTGTTTCTATAAATTACAAAACTATAATGTGGATATAATTTTAAGGACTTCCTCTTTTGATTTTCCAAGTTTTAATTGAAGTTTTTTAATTACTTCATCTTGTTTTCCTTCAATAAACAACAAATCATTATCGGTTAACCTGGCAAATTTTTTTTTCAGTTTTTGTTTTGTTTCATGCCAGCTTATTCTATTATCTGTTGCATTTTTCATTTCTCTTCTGGCTCAAATTGTACATTAATCCTCATACGGTAAAGGTATGTTACTATATTATTTGAGGTCTTACATGATTTTTTATAAAAGTTACATAATTCACACCTCAAATAATTTTTACAAAATGAGAAGAAACATATATCCAAAAACTTAATTGATTAAAGGGTTGGTTTTATTGTTTTTTGCTGCTTTAATTGAATCTTCCTTTATTTTCAAAGCCTCTTTTTCTTTCTTTTTAAAATAACCTCTAAAAAGGAAATTGTGTTTAAGTGCTTCAAGGTTTTCATCCAGACTTTTTGTGCTGGTTTTAAGGTTTAGGATGGTTTCATCAACATTACCTGCAGTGGTAGAATCGTTTATTAAGCGACTCATGGTACCTGAACCCGTATTTAATTTTACCATTATTTCTTCCAATTGCTGTGTCGAAACTTCTGCATTACCAGCCGTTGTCCGAAAGCTGGTCATGATTTTCGAAATGTCATTTTTTGATAACGAAATCATTTCGTCAAATTTTTGAGATGAGCTTTGGAAGTTAGAAATGGTACTGTTAATGTTTTGAGCGATAATTGAATCGTGTATTAAACGGCCAAGCGTACCGCGCCCGGAGTTCACTTTCAACATCACCATCGCCAATTCTTTGGTAATTACTTCAGCATTTTCGGCAGTTACCTGCAAGCTGGCCATAATGGCATCAGTTTCGATAGGTTCAACCGATTTAAGAAATTGTCCACCCTTTACCGATTCTGTTTCAGCGCTTCCTTGGGTAATCACCAAAACCCGATCTCCAATAATTCCTTCTGAACTTATCTGCACCATTCCATCGGTTTTTATAAATCGCTGCACATCTTTTTGGACCAGCATATTTACCAAAACTGTAGTATCATTAATAATTTTAATATTGTCAACCGTTCCAACATTGATTCCTGAAAACCGAATGTTGTTTCCAACCTGCAATCCGCTTACGTTATAGAAAGTTGTAGAAAGGCTAAAAACCGGATTAAACATATTTTTTTGTCGGCCAATCAAAAATATGGCTATGGCAAAAAGCACAAATCCTGCGGCTACGAAAAGCCCTAATCGCACTTTAAATTTTGTTGAATGTGTATTCATATTATTTTTTTATGTTGTTATTGTTTAATTTTATTGTTGAATTGTTCTTATTTTTTATTATTATTTGAAGAAAGACATAATTAAAGGATCATCCGATGCTTCAAACTCTGCCAGAGTTCCTTCTGCATAAACATGACCTTCGTGCAACATAATAATGCGGTCGGCGGTAAGGCGCACACAGGCAATATCATGGGTAATAATGATAGAAGATGTCTTGTATTTTTCTTGAACGGAATTAATCAATTCACTTATTTCATCAGATGTTACCGGATCGAGTCCTGTGGTTGGTTCATCATACAACATAATTACCGGGTCCAAAATAATGGATCGAGCCAAACTTATTCGTTTTCGCATTCCGCCCGACAGTTCTGAAGGCATACTTTCCAACGCATTTGGTAATCCTACGTTGTCCAAAACTTCTTTTACTTTTGCTTCTAGTTCCTGCTCATTCAAATCTTTTTTAATTCTTCGCAGCGGAAATTCTAAATTTTGTTTTACCGTCATAGAATCATACAAAGCACCACTTTGGAAAAGAAAACCAATTTTTTTTCTTACTTCCGATAATTTTTTGCCTTTTATGGAACCTACGTTTTCACCGAGAAGATTAATTGTGCCGCCATCGGGATTTAACAATCGCACAATGCATTTAATCAGCACTGATTTTCCGGATCCAGATTTGCCCAGAACAACCAAGTTTTCTCCATTTCGAAGTTTTAAGGAAATGTCTTTTAATACTTCCTTTCTTCCAAAGGATTTCTTCAGGTTTTTAATTTCTATCAATGTTTCAGAAGAATTTTTTTTTCCTTCTGATACAGTGTCTGCACTAGTTTCTTGTGAATTTTTCATTACAACATATCTGTTATTTGTACAGCAATCATATCAACTATAATAATAAGTAAGGATGACAATACCACTGCGGCATTTGCTGCTTTTCCGACACTTTCTGTACCTCTTCCGGCGGTAAAGCCTTTATAGCAACCAACAATGCCAATGACGGCTCCAAAAAGGAAGGTTTTTACTAAGGCAGGAAAGAAATCTAAAAAAGTGATTGAACCAAATGCCTGAAAAATATATAGTACCAGCGTCACGTCACCTTTTATATTTACGCCAATCCAGCTTCCTATAAATCCAAATGCATCAGCAAAAAGTACCAAAATTGGCAACATTAAAGTTGCTGCTAGTACCCGAGTTACCACAAGATATCTGATCGGATTTGTTGCAGAAACTTCCATCGCGTCTATTTGCTCTGTTACTTTCATTGAACCCAATTCTGCGCCCATTCCTGAACCAATTTTACCGGCACAAATTAAGGCGGTGATAATTGGCCCAATTTCCCGAATAAGAGAAACAGCGACCATTCCCGGCAACATTGTAACGGCGCCAAATTTTGCCATCGCCGGCCGAGATTGAATGGTGAGCACAAGTCCCATAATGGTTCCTGTAATGACAATCAGCGGCAATGATTTGTTGCCTATTTCATAGCATTGGCGCAAAAACTCTTTGAATTCGAAATTTCGAGAAAAAGTTTCCTTGACTATTTGTTTCATAAACAACGCCATATCCCCAACTTCTGTCAAAAAGCTATTTGCCCTTTCTTTTTGATCAAGCGTATCTTCGCTGAGCTTTATAGAACGGGCCGTCGCTATCTCCTGTACTTTTTTAATATTTAAGATTTTTAATTTTTTCATATGTTTTTTATAAGTGCAACCAAATAATTAAATGTCAATGTTTATTGGTATTATCAATTATCAATCAACATTAAAACGCATAATTATTGGTCAAAGCGATCAATCAGTAAAGGTATGTTCATACATCTCTAAATATGTTACATAACTATTTAAAAAAGTTACAAGATTCACATATTGAAAGAGCGCTGAGGAGGAAGTTTTTCATTAAAAATGAAGAATAATTTTTTATAAACGGGAAAAGGCTTGGTCTTCTTTTAAGAAAGAGGACTTTTTCCAAACACAAAATTGAAAATATTTTAAGGAAATTTTTGAAGCGGCTAAATTAAGCTTAAAAAAAAGACGGTCATTTCAGACCGCCTTTTTAGGGTTGATTATTTTAATTTATTGTGGTTTTGTAATTGTATTTGAGTTAAGAATCACGGAGGCTTGTGCCAACGCTCTTCCGTTTAAAGAAGCGCCTTTATTAAAAGTAATGTTTGTTTTAGCCATTACAATTCCTTCAAAATGAGCGTTTGTTTCAAATATTGCATAACCGGCAACTTGCCAAAAAATGTTTTTTGCTTGGGCACCGCCGGCAAGTTTAACTTTTATGTTAGCGCTTGTTGTTAAATTTCCCGCAATTTGAAAAATCCACACATCATTTGGTCCTCCAGAAAGGGTAACATCAGATGGCACGGTTACAGAACTCGACCATTTATACAATCCTGGTATCAGAACTTTTCCTCCAATATTGCCTGTTCCCAATTCAATAAAATCAGGTTTTGGTCGCCCTGCGGCATCGTTATAGGCTGTATTCATATTATCAACAGCCAAGGTAAGGTTGCTTGAGGTTGGCGCAACCATATCTGCAGCATATATTCGTCCTGAAATTTGAGGAGATGTTGCATATCCGGTGGCAGCAGTTAAACCAAATCCTGTAATAAAAGAAGCAGCGGCCGGACTGATTCCCATATCTCCAATAATCGAGGATGTTGGTATATTGGTGATTGAGGCTTTGGCCAAAATTACGTAATTGCCTGAAGTTCCAAGCGATACTGCCGCTGGACCTGAACTGTTGTTAGTGTCGTC
>DATIRG010000631.1:0-2123 GCA_035470005.1 Lutibacter sp.
TAGCTATAGTGGTAAGAAATTTAGGGTTTTCCCTTTTGATTTTTTAACTTCTCAAGCATTTCACCCATTTTTTCGTGCACTTTATTGATGGCTTTCAATGGGCGAACCATCACTTTGAAACTGATGATTTTACCGTCGTCATTTATTTCAATCATATCAACGCCATTTACGGTTACGCCATCAATCAAGGTGATAAATTCCAAGATAAATTGGTTGTTGTCAACGACTTGCTTCACATACTTAAAATCAGCATTTTCACCGCCAAATACTTCCAGCGCCGCCATTAAATACAATTTGGTAATTTGTTTTCCTTCCTGAGGGGTCCAAACAATTGGTGAATAAAAAATCACCTCATTTGCCAAAAGTTCGTCCAGTATTTTAGGATTACCTGTTTCTAAAAATGTATGCCAGTTTTTTAAAGATGTGTTCATATCGTTAATTGCTTTTTTTATATCTGTTGATTGCTCGTTGTTTAAAAGGATTACAAACTATCATTATCAGTTAAATTATTAAATTCCTACGCCTCTGGATTTTTTGGCACTTCGTTTATTTCCGGGATTTCATTTTCAGCTGGTGGTGCAAAATTTCCGTGTTCATCAAATAGTTCGTCAAATTCCGGGTTGTGGGAAAATTCAAATTTTTCAGCTTGCGGACCCGTTTTTTTGAAGATGAAGGCAAAAATAAAGCCAACCAAAAAACCCGAAGAATGGCCTTCCCAAGAAATTTCTTCTTTTATAGGAAAAATGTACCAAATCATACTTCCGTATAAAAAAACCACAATTAAAGAAACTGCCGCCAAGCGATAATATTTGCGGAAAACGCCGCTAAAAAAAATAAAACTCACTAAAAAATAAACAACACCGCTGGCGCCAATATGATAGGACGGTCGCGCAAAAGACCAGGTTAAAAGTCCGGTTAAAAAAATTCCCCACAACAAAACTTTTGTGGCGATGCCTTCATAAAAATAATACAAACTTGCCAGCATCACCAATAATGGAATGGAATTGCTGAACAAATGTTCAAAACTACTATGTAAAAAAGGCGAAAAAATGATGCCGCGCAAGCCAGTTAATGTTTGCGGAAAAATGCCGTAACGATTAAAATTATTTCCAAATTTTATTTCAAGAAAGTACAAAAGCCAAATTGAAAAAACGGCAATAACAGGAATGATGATAAATTTTTTAGAAAATATGGATTCGCTTTTTTGCATTTACAAATTAAATTTTGAATGGATGAATTTATTAAAATTTTGCCATTAAACGCATCTATTTAATTGACTATTTTTTTGCATTAGGGATAGCAGCGATATCCTTTTTTATTTTTCATAAAAAAGATTTAGCGGATAGCCCGACACAAATGTAATGCAGTGTAATGCCCAACAAATTTTTATGCTTATTTTTACGCTATGAATGAGCCATTAGCCGAACGCATACGTCCGAAAACCTTAGATGATTACATTAGCCAGCAGCATTTGGTGGGGAAAACCGGCGCTTTGACCGAGCATATTAAGCGTGGCATTATTCCGTCCCTGATTTTTTGGGGACCGCCGGGAATTGGGAAAACCACGCTTGCCAATATCATTGCGAAGGAATCCAAAAGGCCGTTTTACACGCTGAGCGCCATAAGTTCGGGCGTTAAAGATGTACGCGAGATTATTGAAAAAGCCAAGCAAAGCGGCGGATTGTTTACCGAAAAAAACCCGATTTTATTTATTGATGAGATTCACCGTTTCAGCAAATCGCAACAGGATTCGTTGCTGGGCGCGGTTGAAAAAGGCTGGGTAACGTTGATTGGCGCAACTACCGAAAATCCGAGTTTTGAAGTGATTCCCGCATTGTTGTCACGTTGCCAGGTTTATGTGTTGAATTCTTTCAGCAAAAAAGATTTGGAAGATTTACTGCAACGCGCTTTAAAAGAAGACGCTTATATTTCCAAAAAAAATATTATTGTTGAAGAATCCGAGGCTTTGTTGCGGGTTTCGGGAGGCGATGCGCGAAAATTATTGAATATTTTTGAATTGGTGGTAAACACCGAAAAAGAGCCGATTAGAATCACCAATGAATTGGTGCTTTCCAAAATTCAGAAAAATACGGTTTTGTACGATAAAACAGGCGAACAGCATT
>DATIRG010000632.1:0-1898 GCA_035470005.1 Lutibacter sp.
TGGATGACACAGGTTATGGTTCCACCAATAGTATCTCCCTGTTTTTTAATTTCATTGATGCGGGCAATCATTTTTTCTGCAGTTTGGGTATCAGGACAACGAACATCGTTCCTTTCAATGTTACTAAAATCAACTTGCTGATAAGGTTTTTCCATAAAAATATCGCCCACAGATGAAGTAAATGCATTGATTTTTATATCAGAAATCACCTGTTTTGCAACAGCGCCGCCCACAACCCAATTTGCAGTTTCACGGGCAGAAGTGCGTCCTCCGCCACGATAATCGCGAACGCCATATTTTTTATCGTAAGTATAATCGGCGTGGGAAGGACGATAGGCATTTTTTATATGCGCATAGTCATTGGAACGCTGATTGGCATTTTTTATGATAAAGCCGATGGAAGCACCCGTGGTTTTTCCTTCAAAAATTCCGGATAAAAACTGCACTTCGTCAGGTTCTTTGCGTTGAGTCACAATTTTGGACTGGCCAGGTTTTCTTCGATCCATATCCTTTTGAACAGTTTCCAGATTCAATTCAATTCCGGCCGGACAGCCATCTATAATTCCGCCAATTGCTTCGCCGTGAGATTCCCCGAATGTTGTGAGTGTAAATATTTTACCAAATGTATTTGCCATCGTGCTATTTTAAGTAACAAATGTAAAAAAAAGAATTTTAAGGAGGATTTATATATCCAATGAAATAAGTGACAAACGCTAAAATTCACAACATTTGTAAATTTGAAAAATAAATGAATTTTGTTTTGATTATTTGGCGTTGGGTAAAATGTTATATGTTAAATTTAAAAATCCTAATCTTAATAGCAATCGGGACGTAATTCTTAAATCGTAATTCTATTTGCGTTAAGGATAGAGCGGTTTGTTTGAGCTATTTTTTGGTTGCTTTTTGCAACTGAAAAAAGCGAGTAGCGATAGCCTGACCCGCAGGGGAACGCCCGCCAAATATTTTAAAAAAACCAGAGTTTTATGGCCATAATGACCACCATCACAATTAAAAACTTTTTAACCAGCGCATCGCCTCCTTTAACGGACCAGCGACTTGAAAACCAACCTCCCAAAGTGGTTCCGATGGCTAAAATTAGGCCTAATTTCCAATCAATCACATCATTAAAAGCAAATACTGCAAAAGCCGCAATGGTAGACAAGATGGTGATAATTGCCTTAATGGCGTTGCTTTTTACCAATGAAAAATTATTGACGGACGACAGAACCAGCAAAATCATAAAGCCAACCCCAGCCTGGATAAAACCGGCATAAATCCCAATGAAAAAGAATAAAAAAACGCTTAGCCACAATGATTTGCCTGAAGTTTTTTCGGTGATATTGAGCTGCTTGTATTTTGAACTGAAAACCATATAAACAACGACAATCACCATAATAATGGCCAATATTTTATTAAAGGTTTCGCCCTTGATGTCAATGGCGATTTTTGCACCGATTATGGCACCAATCAATGCCGAAATTCCAACATAAATGCTAAATGGAAAGGTTAACACACCTTTGCTTTTGAAACCGGCTGCAGTGGAAACACTTTGAAATAAAATGGCGACCCGGTTTGTACCGTTGGCCACATTTGGGTCTAATCCCATAAAAATAAGAACGGGTAAGGTTAATAAGGAGCCGCCGCCCGCAATGGTATTTATGACTCCCGCAACAAAACCTACAACAATTAAAATGGTAATTTCTAAAAATGGATTCATCTGATTATTTAAGTACTCAAATGTACTGAAATAATCGCTAAAAAATATCCTAAAAAAAACACTAAAAAGTTTCAGAAAAACAAAAAAGGGTTCTATATTTGCCCTCGCTAAAGGAGAAATGGCAGAGTGGTCGATTGCGGCAGTCTTGAAAACTGTTGAGGGTCACACCTCCGGGGGTTCG
>DATIRG010000633.1:0-2060 GCA_035470005.1 Lutibacter sp.
CCCAAATTGGTGTTTACATTTAATGCAAAACCGTGCATAGTTACCCAACGGCTGGTTCGCACGCCCAAAGCGCAAATTTTACGTGCAAAAGGCGTTCCAACGCCAAGCCAAACACCGGTTTCGCCTGCACTTCGGCCTGCTTTGATACCGTATTCATCCAATGTTAAAATAATAACTTCTTCCAAAAATCGCAGATATTTGTGAATATCGGTAAAAAAATTGTCCAGATCCAAAATCGGATAGCCAACCAATTGTCCGGGTCCGTGATAGGTGATGTCGCCACCGCGATTTATTTTATAAAATGTGGCGCCTTTTTCGGTAAGTTGGGTTTCATTCAGCAGCAAATTATTCATATTGCCGCTTTTGCCCAAGGTGTACACGTGCGGATGTTCCACAAAAATAAAATAATTTGGCGTTTTATAATCGGTATTGTTTTTTCGGTTCTCGATTTTAAGGTCGATGGTTTCCTGAAAAAGCACTTCTTGATAATTCCAGGTTTCTTTATAATCTTTTAATCCTAAATCAATTAACTTAATTTTCTTCATCTATTGGGATTGTTGTTTATAATTAAAGCTGCAATAACGCCCGGTATCCAACCCAAACATGTTAAAATAAAAACGATGATAAAAGAGCCACAGCCTTTGTCGATAACCGCCAAAGGAGGAAAAATAACACACAGAATTACCCTAAAACAGCCCATTTATGATGGTATGTAATAATTTAGATATTGAAATTGGCCATATTACCAAAATATGAATATATTTAAATTTCAATTTTTAAATGCCCATTATGGGCTTTCAAAGGTCTAAAAAATAAATGTGGTTTACAAGGTTTATAATTGGAGCTACAATATAATTAAAATGTATTTTTGTTAAAATTCCTGATAAATGTCTATTGTAGTTAAAAATATAACCAAATTATACGGAGAACAGAAAGCGTTGAACAACGTGAGTTTTTCCATAGAAAAAGGAGAAATTGTTGGATTTTTAGGGCCAAATGGTGCCGGAAAATCTACAATGATGAAAATAATCACCGGTTATATAAACGCTTCAGAAGGCGAAGTTTTTGTCAATGATTTCGACATTTCCACCCACAAACTGGAATTGCAAAAAAGCATTGGTTATTTGCCGGAAAACAATCCGTTGTATTTGGATATGTATGTGCGTGAATATTTGCAGTTCAATGCATCTGTGCATAAAATTTCCAAGGATGAAATTGAAAATATAATCGTAAAAGTTGGTTTATCGCCTGAAGCACATAAAAAAATTAATCAGCTATCGAAAGGTTATCGCCAGCGCGTTGGTTTGGCGGCGGCCTTACTGCACAATCCGGAAGTGTTGATTTTGGACGAACCAACCACAGGAATGGATCCAAACCAATTGGCAGAAATAAGAAGTTTGATCAAAGAAGTGGGAAAAGACAAAACTGTGCTATTTTCAACCCATATTTTGCAGGAAGTTGAAGCGGTGTGCGACCGGGTGATTTTAATTCACAACGGTGAAATTATTGCAGATAAAAATTTAAAGGAATTAACAGGAAATCAGGAGCAGGTGATTGAGGTGGAATTCGATTATAAAGTGGAAAAACAGCTGGTAGCAAACATTCCACATTTAAAATCTGCCAATAATGTGCACGATACCATTTGGGAACTCACTTTTGACACCTTAAAAGATATGCGTCCGGCCGTATTTGATTTTGCGCACGACAACGGATTAAAAACCTTGAACCTGACCGCAAAAAACAAAAATTTAGAGCGATTGTTCAGGGAACTGACTGCTTAAAATACGAAACAAAATTAATTCAGCTTAAAATGGATTTCTTCATTTTTTAGGATTTTTAGAAAACTGTTGTCTACCTTCACTTTTACGGATTTGCTGTGCAAATTTAATTTTACGTTTTCAGACAAATCATACACGATGAAATCTACCGGAACAGTACCTTCATTTTCCTTCATAATTTTGTGAATTTCTTCCACTTTAAGTTTGTCAATTTTATTGATGTCTAAACTGATGGTGAGTTTTTTGGTCTGTTTTTCCAGCACATCCTGTAAAATCTGAATG
>DATIRG010000634.1:0-2850 GCA_035470005.1 Lutibacter sp.
CCTGAAAAGAGATCAGCTGTTGGCTTCAAAAGCGATTGTCTATTCTAAATCGGAAAGTGTCCTGTCGCAAAAAAATGTGCTGAACGCCCAATTAAAATCGGCAATCATCAACAAAAACAGAGCTGAAAATTTAATCAGGGAAAATGCCGGAACCCAAAAACAATTGGACGACATTAATGGAGAAATTAACGTGATTCAAAAACAAATTAAGAGCGTTGAAAGTCAGAATTCCCCAGTAATAGATGAACTGGAAAGCATCGATGTGCAGTTGAAACAAGTGGAAGATTTGCTTCAAAAAAGCAACATTATAAACCCCGTAAACGGTACAGTGCTCACAAAATATGCAGAAGTAAATGAACTGACTTCCTTTGGACGGCCTTTATACAAAATAGCCGATTTAAGCACGATGGAATTGCGCGTTTACGTAAGTGAAACACAACTTTCTAACATTAAAATCGGGCAAGAAGTCACAGTGAAAATTGATGCCGGCGATGCCATGAAAAACTTCAAGGGCATCATCACTTGGGTTTCATCCGAAGCTGAATTTACCCCAAAAATTATTCAAACCAAAGAAGAACGCATCAATTTGGTATATGCGGTAAAAATCGACGTAAAAAATGATGGAAGTTTAAAAATTGGAATGCCTGCGGAAATGTGGATTGCCCAGTAAGCAGTTGGCAGCGAATGTTTTCAATTACATAATTAAAAAGTAAATACTTATGAGAATCTTGTATAAAATTGCGGCCATTATCGCATTGCTCATCGGAATAATGTCTGTTATTTCAGGATTGATGGTGCTTTTAAATTATAACATTCCCAACTATAACGTATTAAATTGGCTGGTTGTTTATAACGTGATTTTAGGTGGAATCTCGCTTGTTACCGCGATTTTAATATGGAAAAACAATAAATCTGCGAGAAAAATAATAGTTGCCATTTTAATTTCGCACCTGCTTGTATGCTTGTATTTATATTTTATAACTCAAGAAGTTGCCTTGGAAAGCATAAAAGCGATGGGATTTAGGGTAAGTGTTTGGACGGTCATTTTCTTGTTGACCTATAAAAAATAAATAATTAACCAATAAATAAAACAAAATGAAAAAAGTAAATTTTTTAATCATTGCCCTTTTGGCAACTATCTTAGTTGTTTCATGCAACAATGAAAAAACCAAAAAACAGGAAATCGCTACTCCTGTCCAAACTGAAGAAGAAACACACGAAAGTGAAGGCGTATTGAAATTAAATAACGGGGATTTGTGGATGGCCAATGCCGAAACCACCGAGGGAATCGAAAAAATGACTCAGTTGATCGCCAATTTCACCGAATCTGAAAATATGGAAGCCTATGCTGAACTTAAAATAACATTGGAAACGGAATTTGGAACCATCATATCCAAATGCACTATGACGGGCGAAGCGCACGACCAATTGCACAATTACCTTTTACCAATGAAACCATTATTTAAAGATTTGGCAGCTGAAGATTTAGAAACTCGTAAAGCCGGCCTGGAAAAATTGACCAAACATTTGTCGGAATATTCCGCCTATTTCAAATAAAGTAAAATTCCGAAAATGAGTATTTCCGTAAAAAATATCAGCAAATCATTCAAAAAAGTGACTGCCGTAAACGATGTTTCTTTTGAAGTAAAAGAAGGGGAATTGTTTGGATTGATTGGACCTGATGGCGCCGGAAAAACGACCATTTTCAGAATATTGACCACCTTGCTTTTTGCCGATAAAGGCACAGCAACCGTTGCGGGTTTTGATGTTGTTGACGACTATAAAGAAATAAGAAATAATGTGGGTTATATGCCCGGAAAGTTTTCTTTGTATCAGGATTTAACGGTGGAAGAAAATTTAGATTTTTTCGCCACCATTTTTGGAACGACCATTGAAGAAAATTATGAATTAATAAAAGATATTTACGTTCAAATTGAACCTTTTAAAAAACGGAGGGCTGGAGCGCTTTCGGGCGGAATGAAACAAAAATTGGCCTTGAGCTGCGCATTGATTCACAAACCAAAAGTATTGTTTTTAGATGAACCAACCACCGGTGTTGATCCGGTTTCGCGCAAAGAATTTTGGGAAATGCTGAAACGTTTGCAACAAAAAGGCATTACCATTTTGGTTTCAACGCCTTATATGGATGAAGCCGAATTGTGCGACAGAATTGCTTTAATTCAGCACGGAAAGATTTTGACAATTGATACGCCTCAGGAAATCATCAAGCATTATCCGAAAAAAATATACGATGTGCGTGCCGATAATATGTACCGACTTATTGAAAGTTTAAAAAGTTTTGAGCATCATTACAGCGTGTATCCTTTTGGTGAATTTGTGCATTATACCGACAAGCGGGATGATTTTAATCCGCAGGAATTACAACAATATTTAGCAGCCAACGACCATCAAAACATTAAAATTGAAATCACAAAAACCACCATTGAAGACACTTTTATGGAATTGGCAAAATAGACAACGAAATGAAAAACAACAATGTCATAGAAGTTGAAAACCTGACCAAAAAATTTGGCGATTTTACCGCGGTAAATTCTATCAGTTTTGAAGTTAAAAAAGGGGAAATATTTGGGTTTTTAGGTGCAAACGGCGCAGGAAAAACCACGGCAATGAAAATGCTGATTGGCATTTCAAAACCAACCTCCGGAAAAGCACAAGTTGCGGGTTTTGATGTGTTTACGCATCCCGAAGACATCAAAAAAAATATTGGCTATATGAGCCAAAAATTCGCCTTGTACGACGATTTAACCGTAAAAGAAAACATCACCTTTTTTGGTGGAATTTACGGATTGTCAAGAGCTAAAATTAAAGAAAAACGTTGCGAATTGGTTG
>DATIRG010000635.1:0-1819 GCA_035470005.1 Lutibacter sp.
CTTTATATATAAGTGTAGTAGTTGATAAACTTGGCAGATAGAATTTTTTTCTGTCGGACAATTTTGAGTTTTCAACCGCATGTTCCGCAATTTTACGGGCGGCAAACAATTTTGCATTGAACTGGTTTTCTGTCAATGGCAGCCTGTTTTTTCCAATAAATATTTGCTCAATGGCAGGTTCATTTTTGGCTGCGATATTTCCCAGATGTGTTTTGTTAACAGGAACTTTTCGCCATCCCAGAACTGCCAATCCCTGATTTTTAATTTCAGTTTCCAGGCAATTTTTAAAGAAATTAAGCTGATTTTCATTTTGAGACAAAAAAACCATTCCCACTGCATACTCTTTTGGTTTAGGCAAGCTAAACGAGGTGTTTTTTACAAAGAATTCGTGAGGAATATCAATCAATATTCCTGCACCATCACCGGTTTTGCCATCAGAGCTTACCGCACCGCGGTGTTCAAGCTTAATAAGGATTTCTAACGCATCGTGAATTATTTTGTTCGATTTTTCTCCTTTCAAGTTGCAAATAAATCCTGCGCCACAATTGTCTCTTTCAAATTCGGGTAAATATAATCCTTGTTTCTCCATTTAATTTGTTTGATGTATTTTTACAAAAATAAGACAAAGTTTGTGTTTCGTATAAAAAAATTACGAAAACGTTATAATAAGTACATAAAAACAGATAGAACATTAAAAATAATGAAATGCTCAATAATTAGGTTAAAAAACTCATAATTTAATAATGGTTATTGGTGCCGTTGGCTTTTCAAAAGACTTTTTGAGTCTAATTTTTTAAATTTTTCAGCATAAAAAAATAGTGAAATGTCATTTTTAGCATTCCTTGTTATTTAAAACGAGTTATTTTATGAAAGTGATTTCAAAATAATTTTTTGAATTGTGTTAAGTTTAGTAAATACTTGATAATTTTAATGAATATCCAATAAAATAAAGAGAGTATTAAGAAGTTGATGTAAAAATGATTAAAAACATTTTGATTTAATCTGCTAAAAAAGTATATTTATGCAAAAATATTATATATGAAAATTACCTGTTGCCCAAACTGCAATTCCGATGAGTATGTTAAAAGTGGTGTGATAAAAGACAGACAGCGCTACAAGTGCAAGAAATGCGCTTATTATTTCACTGTAAATAAAGTTGGTAAGCAAATAGATTCTTATTATGTCAATAAAGCTTTGCAGCTATATCTGGAGGGTTTGAGCTATCGGGAAATTGAACGCATTTTGGGGATTTCGCATGTGAGTATCATCAATTGGGTTAAAAAATACAATGTAAAGCGTCCGTATAGCTTTGAATACCATTCTACTTATAAGATTTTAAATGCCGTGGAACTCGCCAAATACTTTTCAACCAATAAAAATTTAATCGGTGCAGGTGTTATTGTCACTGAGCTTGGCGATAAATTTATGTTGATTCGGTGGGAACGTTTTAAAGGATAACTATAGTAATTTACAAATATATATATTAAATTTTACTACCTGCATTTTTCTTTTCATCTTGTTAGGGCTAAAAAAGAAATTCTTTGGCAAAACCTAATTAATTAACCAAATTTATTTTTATGAAAAAACAGCTATCAGTTTTGTTAATTCTTCTTTTGGGATTAACCTACTACAGTTATGGCCAGGCGACCGACGCCACACCAACTTTCGGTGTAAAATGGACCGGTTTTGTTAAGACAGACTATATGTTTGACACCCGACAAACCATCAATTCCAGAGAAGGTCACTTCGCAATTTTGCCGGCACGAGAAAGTTTAGTAAATGGTGAAGATGTGAATGACCAAACTAATTTTAACATTTT
>DATIRG010000636.1:0-10380 GCA_035470005.1 Lutibacter sp.
CTCATCTATTTTTGGTTGATAAATATCATCATAACCCAAATAAGAATTTCGTAAATTCGCCTTCTTTAAATGAGCTTAAAAAATTAATCTTAAATAACAGCCATGGAACCTAAAATAGGAATGATATATTCAACAGTTGACGGACAAACACTGAAGATTTGTAACAAGCTTATAGAGGTGCTTCAGCAAAATAACCAACAAGTTGATTTGATTTCAATCGATGATTTTAAGGGTGATATCTCCAAATACGATAAATTGATTGTTGGCGCAAGCATAAGGTATGGTGTTCACAACCCTAAAATAGTTGAATTTATAAAAACGAATAAAACATCACTTGATTCCATAAAAACTGCTTTTTTTTCCGTAAATTTGGTCGCCAGAAAACCAGAAAAAAACGACCCGGAAACAAACCCTTATGTGGTCAAATTTTTTAAAACCATCGACTGGAAACCTACTGTTGTAAAAGTTTTTGCAGGAAAATTGGACTATAAAAAATATTCCTTTTTTGATCGAAAAATGATTCAGTTAATTATGTGGATGACCAAAGGGCCTACAAACATCGATGCGGAAATCGAATACACAAACTGGGAAAAAGTGAATGAATTTGGTTTGGAATTAATAAACTTATAAATTTTGCGTACTAAATAAACTACGAATCTTCTGTTTTAACAGTTTATACAGCAAGCGAATACAAAAAAATATATAAATCAGGTGGCAAAAAAATTAGTTTTGCACTATTTTCTTGCGTACCTTTTTTTCTGAGACATACCAATAAAGGTCTAATCTTTTGAATAAATAAATCATATAAAAAATGAAAAAAGGAGAATTCACGCCTAAATTTTTCACCCTTTTAAAAACAGGAATTACCAAAAAACAATTATCTAAGGATGTTTTAGCGGGAATTATTGTTGGAATTGTAGCACTGCCTTTGGCCATTGCTTTTGCGATTGCATCGGGTGTTTCACCCGAAAAGGGATTGATAACGGCAGTTATTGCAGGAATTGTTGTTTCGGTTTTAGGAGGAAGCCGCGTTCAAATTGGAGGTCCTACTGGCGCATTTATTGTAATTCTTTATGCCATTGTGCAGGAACATGGCGTTAACGGACTTACCATTGCCACATTTATGGCCGGATTTATAATTATGGGGATGGGTTTCGCCAAACTTGGGAATTATTTAAAATTTATTCCCTATCCTTTAATTGTAGGTTTTACCAGCGGTATTGCTCTTATAATTTTTTCTTCCCAAATCAAAGATTTTTTTGGGATGCCGGTCGAATCAGTTCCGGCAGATTTTGTTGAAAAATGGATAGTTTATGCAGATCATTTTACGGAAGTGAATTGGGTGGCTTTTGTTATTGCATTGTCCACGGTATTGATTTCTCTATTTTTTATTAAGGTTACCGCTAAAATTCCAGGCTCTATTGTTGCCATCGTTTTAAGCACGGTGGTTGTTTATTATTTTGATCTTCCGGTAGAAACCATTGAAACCAAATTTGGAGAAATCCCAAACAGCATATCAATGCCGCAATTTCCTCAAATCGATTTTGCGATTATTAAATCGCTGATTCAGCCCGCTATCGCCATCGCCTTGTTAGGAAGCATTGAATCTTTGCTTTCTGCCGTGGTTGCAGATGGTATGATTGGCGGTCGGCACAGATCCAATATGGAACTGGTGGCTCAAGGAGCGGCAAATATTTTTTCAGGACTTTTTGGCGGTATTCCTGCTACCGGAGCTATTGCCAGAACCGCAACAAACATTAAAAATGGCGGGCGAACACCAATTTCAGGGATAGTTCATGCGGTGGTTCTATTGTTAATTATGTTGTTATTGGCGCCAGTCGCAAAATTAATTCCGCTCTCTTGTTTGGCTGGAATTTTGGTGGTAGTTGCCTGGCACATGGGAGAATGGCATCATTTCTTTGCCTTGTTTAAAAGTAATAAAATGGATATCGTTGTGTTGCTGACAACCTTTTTTCTTACTGTTTTTTTCGATTTAATTTTGGCGATAGAAATAGGAATGATTTTATCCAGTTTTATTTTTATGAAGCGCATGAGTGAAGCGACATCCATAAAAAACGCATCAAATATGCTTGATTCTAATGAGAGTTTTGGTGATAAGCTTTTTGAGGAAGAATTGAACGACATTCCTGAAGATGTCCTTTTATATGAAATTAACGGCCCTTTATTTTTTGGCGCTTCACAAAAATTTCAGGAAGTTATAACCGACTTAAACCAACAGCCAAAAATATTGATTTTAAGAATGAGAAACGTTCCGTTTATTGATGCTACCGGAATAAACAGGCTTAAGGAAATTTGCAGGCAATTACAGCTCAAAGGAACAACGATTATAATATCTGGAGCAAATCGCGAGGTTAAAAAGGAATTGCTGAAGGCAAATATATATGTGATGATCAGTAAATATAACATCCATGACAATATTAACAGTGCCATACAGCGTGCAAAAAATATTTTAGAACATGAAATTTAAGTTGATTATTTTTTTGGTAAAAGCAGGTTGGTAATAATTTTTAGCTATATTTAACAAAAAGAAAAAGCTGCATTAATTACAAAATTAATTAGACCCCACTTTTATAAATATGAGTGCGCCGCTAAAATATATTGAAAAAACTATTGACTTTATTACTGAAAATGGTTATGAAATTGACCATATTGAATTCCTAAAATCAACAGCTGTTTTTTTGGCGGAGTTATTTGACGTTGACTACGTGTTGATTGATAAATACTCGTCCAAAACTCCCACTACTATTGAAACCGTTGCGTTTTACGCCAATGGCAGTTTTCTGCCTAATATTGTCTATAAATTGTTAAATACGCCCTGTGATACCATAATCAATAAAAAGTTTTGTTCCTATCCGGCCAATGTTAAAAACATTTTCTCCAAGGATGATTTTTTGACCCAACAACATATTGAGAGTTATATTGGAAAACCTTTATGGAACTCAAAAAAGGAGGCTATTGGATTAATTGCCTTTATGGACACCAAGCAAAAATCTTTGGCCGAAGAAAAAAACATCGCCATTGTTCTTGATGTTATAGCGATAAAAATTGAGGAAGTTCTTGAAAAAATACTTTTTGAGAACCAATTAAATCTAAAAATTAAATCGATAAAAGTTGCAAAAGAGATTGCCAAAAAAACTGAAGACAAATATAAAAAACTATCCAATTTAATTTTTGAAGGAATAGTAATTGCCGAGGAAGACAGCATAGTCCTGGAATGCAATGATATTTTTTTAAAGATGTTTGGTTATTTTAGTAATGAAATCATAGGAAAAAGTATTGTTCAACTACTTTTTCCTGAAAAATATCACGAACAAATTAGAGCGAACAGAAATAAAAATCACACGCTGCCTTTTGAAATTGAGGGCGTTAAAAAAGACGGAACTATTTTTCCGGTTGAAATAGAAGCACGAAATATTGATTTGGGAAATGCCAAGTTTAACAGACTTGTTGCTTTTAGAGATTTAACCTTAAGAAAAAAAGAGCAAATTGAAAATAAAAAATTATCCATTGCCATTGAACAAAGCGCCAATACCGTTGTTATTACAGATATTTTTGGAAATATAGAATATACAAACCCTAAATTTACTGAAATAACAGGTTATACCGCTGCTGAAGTTTTTGGAAAAAATCCCAGGGTTTTAAAATCGGGAGCGCAGCCCAAAGAATTTTACATTAATTTATGGCAAACAATTGCTGCGGGCAACATTTGGAAAGGCCAAATGAAAAATAAAACAAAAAGCGGAAAATTTTATTGGGAACAAGTAACAATAACGCCAATTAAAGACGAAACCGATAAAATTTTATCTTATTTGGCTATAAAAGAAGACATTACATCCAAAAAAAGTGCTGAGGAAAATCTTTTAAAAGCAAATGAAGAAATTGCAAAAAGTGAAAAAAAATTTAGAGAACTTTATGAAAAATCTGGTGATGCCATAATAATCTTTAAAAACGGGGTATTTGTAGATTGCAATCAGGCATCACTTGACATGCTGGGACATAACGATTTTGAAGACATTTTAAACCTTCAGCCTTCTGAAATTTCACCAAAATTTCAGCCAGACGGTACAAGTTCAAATAAAAAGCAACAAGAAATAATAAAAATCACCTTAGAAAAGGGCACACATCGTTTCGAGTGGTGGCACAAAAAGCAGAACGGGGAAATATTCCCGGTTGAGGTGTTGCTAACAACCATAGAAAATAAACCCAACAACAAAACAATTCATTGTGTTTTAAGAGACATTACGCAGCGCAAAAAAGCGGAGGAACAATTACAAAAACAAAATGAAGCATATAAGTTGCTGTCTGAGGATTATTTATCCCAAAATACTGCGCTAATACAGTTAAGCAATGAACTGTCTGAAAAAAACAGACTGCTTTTGGAGAGTAAAGATCGCTTTATCAATTTATTTGAACAAAATCCCGTGCCGCTGTGGGAACAGGATTTTTCGGATGTAATAAAGCTTTTAAACAAAACAAAAACAAAGGATTTAAAAAAATATTTGGATGAAAATCCCGACTTTGTTTCAGCGTGTATCTCAAACATCAAGATTCTAAATGTTAATAAAGCGGCACTTGCTTTGTTCGGCGTAAAAAACGTTGAAGAACTTAAAAGTCATCTTAGGAAAACCAATAGCAAAAATGCGCTTGAAGTGCTGAAAAAAGAATTGATTTCAATTGGCTCAAATAAAAAAACATTTAGTGATGAAACCGAATTTACCGGAAAAGACGGTTTTCCTGTTTTGGCGCTTATAAAATCAGTAATCATTGATGATTACGGAACATCAATAGCTTCTGTGATTGACATTACGGCGGAAAGAAATGCAGCTAATGAATTATCGGAACAAAAGCTTTTGTTTGAAAAGATGTTCAACGCCATTCAAGACAGTATTATAATTACAAATACCAATCGTGAAATTGTGATGGCAAACCCAGGCGTAAAAAACACGTTGGGGTATTCTCAAGAAGAATTGATAGGAAAAAGTACAGAGATTTTTTATGCAGACAATTCAAAATTTGAAAAGGCAGGAGACAAAGTTTTTAAAGAGGATTCAATAAAAATAGAGGATGATTATATCACCTATTATAAAACCAAAGAAAATGTAATTTTTCCGGGAGAAACATTTGGCTCAAAATTATTCAACAACCAGGGAAAATGGATTGGCAATATTGGCGTAATCAGAAATATTGCCGACAGGCTCAATTTTATTAATGAGCTTCAAAAATCCAAAGAAATTGCAGAAAGAAGTGAAAAAAGTTTGAATGAAGCCCAAAAAATAGCCCATACAGGTTCTTATGATTTGGATTTTTCCACCGGATTTTGGAAAAGCTCTCCGGCTTTAGATTATATATTTGGAATAAATGAAAAATACAATAGAAACATCAGTGGTTGGCTTGGGATAATTCATCCGGATGATTTAAAGATGATGGAGAAATATATTGAAAAAAACATCATTGAAAATAAGGAAGAATTCAACAAAGAATATCGTATCATCAGAAATACCGACAAACAAGTACTTTGGGTGCGCGGTTTGGGAAAACTGGAACTTGACAATAAAGGAAATCTCAAAAGATTGATTGGGACCATTCAGGATATTTCTGAAAAAAGACAAATTTTACACGATTTAATAATTTCAAAAGAAAAGGCCGAAGAAAGTGACCGACTAAAAACGGAATTTATTCAAAATTTGTCTCATGAAATAAGAACTCCGATGAATGGTATTTTAGGCTTTTCTGAATTATTGGACAACCCCGATTTAGTCTTTGAAAAAAGGAAACAATTTATTGATATCATTAAGAACAGTACTCACCAATTATTGCACATTATTGATGATATTATGGAAATTTCGGTGCTGGAAACCAAACAAATAAAGGCTGAAGAAAATCCGGTTTGTCTTAATGATTTATTGCACGAATTGTATACTGTTTTTAATATAAAGGCAACCCATAAAAACATTGCATTGGTTTTAAAAAACGGACTTACAAACCAGGAAAGTACCATTCTTACCGATAAAAATAAGCTGAATAAAGTATTGAGCAATTTGTTGGAAAACGCCCTAAAATTTACAGATGAAGGCTTTGTTGAATTGGGCTATAAATTAAATACGAACAGTGAACCTGCCGAAATGGAAATTTATGTAAAAGACAGCGGAATTGGCATAAAGCCCGAAAAACAAAAGCTTATTTTTAATCGATTCTCTCAAGCAGAAAAAGACCTGTCCAAAAATGTTGGAGGCCTGGGACTTGGGCTATCCATCGCCAAAGAAAATGCAGAGTTGTTGGGCGGAAAAATTACAGTGGTATCAGAACTCGGCGAAGGAGCTGCCTTCTATGTAACGATACCATATAAACCAGCGAATTTTGTTGCTAAAATTTCAAATGAAAAAGAAAAAATTTCAAAAAACAGTGAGAAATACACCATTTTAATTGCAGAAGATGAAGAAGTTAATTTTATGGTGTTGGAAATATTGCTGGTTGATAAAATTAAATTTCCCTGCACCATAATTCACGCGAAAAATGGTTTGGAGGCGGTTGAGCTTTCTAAAACCAATCCCGACATTGGATTGGTGCTTATGGACATTAAAATGCCAAAAATGGATGGGCACGAAGCCACAAAGCGCATAAAAGAATTTCGTCCAAACGTCCCAATAATCGCCCAAACGGCCTATTCATCACCCGAGGAAAAAGAAAAAGCTTTTTTGGCTGGTTGTGACGATTTTATAGCAAAACCGATTAGCAAAGACGTATTAAATTCGGTGATAAGTAAATATTTATTGGCAGATAAAAATATAGAATCTTCCAAAAATAAGGAGTGAAAAGTATTCGCTCATTTTAAACTAAAATAACAGGCAGGAAGGTGTTGGAGAATTTATACTGTGTAAAAAAGTCAGGTTTCCATTTTTTTTGTCGACACGATAAACACTAATATTTTTACTTCTCTGGTTGGCGGCCAATAAATAATTTCCATCAGGCGAGAGCGTAAAATTTCGGGGCCAATCGCCATGAGTGCTGATGGTTTGTGTTTTTTTGATTTCTCCGTTGCGCTTATTTATTTTAAACACCGCAATGCTGTTTTCTCCGCGGTTTGATCCGTATAAAAAATGTCCGTTTTTTGATAAATGAATGTCAGCACAAAAACTTTTTTCGTCAAATCCGGCATCCAAAGTGCTGATATTTTGAACAAAATGGTAGCGATCATTTTTCTTCTTCAATACAGAAATGGTGGAATTCAATTCGTTGATTACAAAAATAAATTTGCCTTTTTTTGAAATTTCAAAATGGCGCGGACCAGCTTTTGGTTCCATGGAATAATTTTCTTTTAACAGGTAATTATTCCCGGATTCAACATATTGCGCTAAAAAATCTCGGCCTAAATCGGCAACAAACAACGTATTTTTAAAAAATTTAGCAGAATGTGCGTGTGATTGCTGTGTTGCATTATTGTGATCAATGACTTGTGTTGCCGGTGAAATTTCACCATTTTTTGTTATTGAATGCACAGAAACTGTTCCGCCGGAATAATTTGAAACAGCCACCTTGGAATTGCCTTCGTTTAATTGAATATGGCAAGGATGCGCACCGTTGCTGCTCACTTTGTTTAGCAATTCAAGTGTTCCGTCTTTTGAAACGGAATAAGCGTTTACAAAGCCGCTTTTTGCGCCTTCGTAGTTATCCGTTTCACCAACCGAAAATAGCATTTTTTTATCGGATGAAAAGGTAATGTATGATGGATTTATAGCTTCAGCCGCCAATTTTTTATTGGTGAGCGCACCGGTTTTCAGGTTAAAATCGTAAACATAAATTCCTTCACTGCTCTCATCTGTGTATGTGCCAACGTACAAAGGAATATTTTGGGCAGTTGAAATAATAGCGCTGAACAATAAAACAGCCAGGAAGTAGGTTTTCATCTTTAAAATTTTACAGGATATTTATTTTGCTAAAATTCCACGCTTATTTAACAAAGGAATCATTCGTAAGGCACCTTCTTTTACGGTTCCTTTTTCGAAAAGGTATTTTTTATCGAACATCGCATTTCCTTCAAAAAAAGTCACGTTAAAAAAATTGGACAATTTTAAAACGGCTTCCTGCATCAATTCAACTTTTGCGAAAGATTTTGCGGGAAGTTTTTCAATTTTATGGCGCAGCAAAGAGGTTTCAATCAGTTCATCTTCATCATAACCTTTTGAAACCACCAAAACCATGTCTAAATCAACTTCTTTATTGTTAATGATGTAGGCATTCCAATCATCACACTGAAAAATGTCGTTGTATTCTTTCACAATGGCCATAAATACCTCGGTAACTTCAGGAATTTGGATGTCTTTTTTCATTTTCTTGTGCTGAATTTAGTTCAGCATCTTTTCAACGAATTTCTGCATTTTTTAATGCCCAATCCACTGTTCGGGGTTTTTGGGAGCCTAATAAACCGATTTAAACTGCTCTAAAAAGCGAACGTCGTTTTCGTAAAACATTCGGATATCAGGAATTTGGTACAACAACATCGCAATGCGTTCTATACCCATTCCAAAAGCATAGCCTGAATAAATTTCAGGGTCTATATTGGTGTTTTTTAGCACATTAGGATCCACCATTCCGCAACCCATAATTTCAAGCCAGCCTGTTCCCTTGGTGATTTTATAATCGGTTTCTGTTTCCAGTCCCCAATAAATATCAACTTCAGCGCTTGGCTCAGTAAAAGGAAAATAAGACGGTCGCAAGCGTATTTTGGATTTTCCGAACATTTCTTTGGTGAAATACAACAACGTTTGTTTTAAATCGGCAAAAGAAACATCAGTATCAATATACAAACCTTCCACCTGGTGAAAAATGCAATGTGCACGTGCAGAAATGTCTTCATTTCTAAAAACACGTCCGGGAGAAATTGTGCGAATCGGCGGTTTATGGGTTTCCATATAACGAACCTGAACCGATGAGGTGTGAGTGCGCAATAAAATATCCGGATTTTTTTCAATAAAAAAAGTGTCTTGCATATCGCGCGCCGGATGGTACTCAGGTAAATTCAAAGCTGTAAAATTATGCCAGTCATCTTCAATTTCCGGACCTTCAGAAACGGTAAAACCAATGCGTGAAAACACATCCACAATTTTATTTCGAACCAAAGATATTGGATGGCGCGAGCCCAGTTCAATAGGTTCGGCAGGGCGCGTTAAATCGCCATAAATCCCTTTTTGCTCGCTCGAATTTTCTAATGCTTCTTTTAATTGGTCAACCTTGCTTTGTGCTGCATCCTTCAACGTATTTAATGCTTGTCCGAAATCTTTTCTTTCGGCAGGCGCCACGTTTTTAAATTCAACAAATAAATCGTTAAGCAACCCTTTTTTACCTAAAAATTTAATTCTGAACGATTCAAGTTCATCTTTGGAAGTAGTGTTAAAAGCCAATACTTCACCAATCAGTTCTTTTACTTTAGCTAACATTTTACAGAAAATTAGGTTGCAAATTTACGCAATTTTATTTTTATAAAATTGAATTAATATTTTCAAAAACATTAATTTTAGCGGTGAAAATGATATCTTGCATTTGAAAACAAAGGCCAATAAAAATGAACAAAAATCCACTGCCCGATTTAAAAAATCATGAGTTTGAAGAGGTTGCATTTAACCAATTGATGCAAAACAGAATTAATAAAGTGCTCATTGTTTGTTCCAACTATGATTATTATATGTTGGAGGAAGACGGCCGGATAGACGAGCGTATTTTTAATGAATATATGGCGCTTAATTTAAGATATCCGCCTAGTTTTATTCATGCAAATTCAGCCAAAAGAGCGATAGGAATGATGAATTCTGATAAAATTGATTTGGTGATAACCTGGCTGGATATTGGCAATTACAAGGCTTTTGAATCTTCAAAACTGATAAAGGAAGCTTTTCCAAACATTCCAATTGCGGCATTAAGCCACTATTCTTCTGAATTAAGGAAAAAAGTGCTCAGCGAAAACACAGGAATCATCGATTTTGTTTTCCATTGGAACGGCAATGTTGATATTTTTTTGGCAATCATTAAACTTACTGAAGACCGGATGAATGCCGAAAAAGACATCAATCAAATTGGTGTGAAGGCCATTTTACTGGTGGAAGATTCCTTAAAATTTTATTCGCGGTATTTGCCCATTATGTACAAAATCATCTTAAAACAAACACGTTCATTTATGTCGGAAGGCCTTAATGAGCACAGGGCAATGATGTTGATGCGGGGCCGGCCAAAAATTTTGCTGGCCACAAACTATGAAGAAGGATTGTTTCTTTTTGAAAAGTACAAACACAATTTGTTGGGCGTTATTTCTGATGTCAGTTATCCTAAAGACGGTAAAAGAGATCCTGATGCAGGCTTTGAATTTTT
>DATIRG010000637.1:0-2634 GCA_035470005.1 Lutibacter sp.
AAACCTTTTAAAAAAGACTAAAATCAATATAGAAATTACGCCAATTGTCAAAGTGATTAAATTGGTGTCTTTTAAATTTTGAAGCGCCTCATACACCAAACTATGTATTTGATTATTTCGCTGAATATCAATGCCCAACAAATGTTTTAATTGACTTAAAGCTATAATTAAAGCCGCTGCAGAAGTAAATCCGCTAATTACAGGCCTAGATAAAAAATTTACCAAAAATCCCAATTTAAAAATACCGAATAGTATCTGCAAAACACCCATCATAAAAGCCAAAAGAATTGCAAATTCGATAAAATTTTCTGTGCCAATTTCCGCTAAAGTTGCAACGCCAGATGCCACAATAAGTGAATCCATGGCTACAGGGCCAACAGCCAGCTGACGAGAAGTTCCGAAAATAGCATAAACCATTTGTGGAATCATTGCGGTGTACAACCCATAAATTGGTGGCAATCCCGCTATCATTGCATAAGCAATTCCTTGAGGAATCAGCATTATTCCAACAGCCAATCCTGCACCCAAGTCGTTTTTAAAAAATTCTTTTTTATAGTTTGGCAGCCAATCTAAAATTGGAAAAATCTTTTTATAATTCATTTTTTTTGTAAAATAAACTGCGTGATTTAATGTGTAAAAAAAGGAAAAACTTACTTACATTCTTCAAATGCTTTAATTTCACAGGATTTGTCTAATTTCTTATGTATCTCCGCAATCGCGGATTTATTATCTTTAAAAAAAATATTTTCACCAATCCTATTGATAAAACCACCCTTTCTGAGTACATCCTGACTGACAATTTTTAATCCTGAAATATAAATACCTCCTCGGTTTTTTTGCCAATTAATTATTTCATTCGAAAGCCATTCGGCTGCCGCTAAATCAATAAAATTAATACCTTCCGCAGAAATTAACAGATGCTTAATTTTATTTTCTTTATATAAATGATCCAAATAATCCGCAATCTTTTCAATAGACCCAAAATACAAAGATCCATCAATCCTAATAATTTTTATATTGGAACACTCCTTGGCATTTTCATCTCTAATCATATTTACCAATCTGTTTTCAGCATTTAAGCCCAATACAGCAATGTTTGGTTTAGATGTACGCTCCATATAAAAATAAAAAGAGGCGATTATACCGGCAAGCAAAGCAAACTCCAAATCGAAAAACAGTGTGCCTAACAGCGTAATTGACAGAATAATTAATTCTCTGCCGCTGCTAATATAAACTTGTTTTATGTGATGAAAATCAATTAAATTATAACCCACCAGCAAAATAATTCCACCCATGGCCGCTTTTGGCAAGTAAGAAGCATAATTGGCAAACAACAAAAGAACTGCCATTAAAAAAATGGAGGCAAAAATTGATGACATTGGTGTTTTTGCGCCAGCCTGATAATTTACACCCGAACGCGTAAAAGAACCTGAACCTGCATAACTTGAGAAAAAACTCGCCACCAAATTTGACAATCCTTGTCCGATAAATTCCTGATCCCCATCTATTTTTTGATGTGTATGCAGTGCAATTGATTTTCCTATGGCAACCGCTTCAATTAAGCCCAATAAAGCCAGTATCATGGCTCCAGAACTAAGCGCCCTGATGTTTGTATATGTTAACTCCGGAATTCTAAAAGGCGGCAAATTGGATGGTATTTGGCCAACTGTTTCAATGCCATTGGAGTTTCCTCCCAATAAAATTGCGATGACACTTCCAAGAAGCATGGCAATTAACATATAATATCGCGCCAATGGTTTTATAAAAAATCTTATAATTAAAGCAATTATTAAAGTTCCAACTGCAACAATAAATACATACCAATTGGTTTCAGAAATATGACTGATAATATAGCTTAAAATTTCGGGAATTGCACTTCCTTGAGGAACCTTAATTCCAAAAACATGCCGCAATTGTTTAACCGCTATTAAAATACCAGCGCCTGCCGTAAAACCAATAATTACGGAATGTGAAACAAAATTTACCAATTTTCCCATACGCATTAAGCCCATAGCAAATTGAAAAAGACCTGCTAAAAAAGTAAGGACAAGCGCCAAAGAAATAAAACCTTCAAGATCAGTTTCCGGATTTACAAATTTTATTAAGGTTGAATAAACCACAATTGAAATTGCAGTAGTAGGACCCGAAATTAAATGATAGGAAGAACCAAACAGGGCGGCAATTATTGGCGTAATCATTGCGGTATAAAAGCCATAAATTGGTGGCAAACCTGCAATCATAGCGAAAGCGACGGCTTGCGGAATTACAATAATAGTTCCTGTAATTCCGGCAATTAAATCATCTTTCCAAGTGCTTTTTACTAAAGGCAGCCAAATTAAAAAAGGAAATATTTTTTTCAAACTCATAGCCAAAACAAGTTTCTAATTTATACTGAAACAAAAGTACACTGAACTATTTTTAGTTTTGTGATACATATCACAGATATACTTAAAATAAACCTACTTGAATGTTCCCTTTAATTCTGCCTAAATGCCTGTATGCAAGCTCTGTAACTTCTCTTCCGCGTGGCGTTCGCATAATAAAACCTTCCTGTATCAAAAATGGTTCGTAAACTTCTTCTATGGTTTCCGTATTTTCACCGACAGCAGTTGCGATGGTGCTAATGCCTACAGG
>DATIRG010000638.1:0-8278 GCA_035470005.1 Lutibacter sp.
TTCTATTTGCAAGTTTTCAAAAATGGTTTTATAGCCGCAAGATCGGGAAACAAACACGTCTCTTCTGTCGTATGTAAAATTGATGGAATCAATTATTGTACCCGATTTAAATTTATAAAGTGTGCTGTTTTTTGTTAAATCTAAAGGAATTGCTATAGAATCGAGCGATTTGTTTTCGTAAATATTTACATTGCCATAGGCCGAAACCGTTAACGATGTAACAGCTTTTTTCGTGGCAGGAATATCGTTATTGTAAAAAACAATGATTAATTTTGGTGTGGTGGTTTCAATACAAATATCATCTTTTTCACAATTAATAAGTGTAAAACTTAAGATGACTAACAAAATTAAATATTTTCTCATAACTTATTTGATTTCAATTCCAAAAGTACAACATTTTCCACGTGATGGGTTTGGGGAAACATATCTACCGCCTGGGTTTTAATAATGTTGTATTGTTCTTTCATTAATGATAAGTCGCGGGCTTGTGTTGCCGAATTGCAACTTACATAAACAATGCGTTTTGGTGAAATTTCCAACAATTTTTCCACCACATTTTTATGCATTCCGTCACGTGGCGGATCGGTAATTACCACATCTGGCTGTCCGTGTGTTTTTATAAAATAATCATTAAAAACATCTTTCATATCGCCGGCAAAAAATTCTACATTCTCAATATTGTTCAATTTTGCGTTTTGTTTTGCATCTTCAATCGCTTCAGGAACCGATTCCACACCAATTACTTTTTTGGCATTTTTGGCCACGAATTGCGCAATGGTTCCAGTGCCAGTATAAAAATCGTACACAATTTCATTGCCAGTTAAATTTGCAAAGTCACGCGTAATTTTATACAATTCATAGGCTTGTGCAGAATTTGTCTGATAAAATGATTTTGCCCCAATTTTAAATTTAAGTCCTTCCATTTCTTCAAAAATATGATCTCTTCCGCTGAACAACATAATATTTTGATCGTATAACGTATCGTTTCCTTTACCGTTAATTACATACTGAAGCGAGGTTATTTGAGGAAATTCCTGTATTAAGGCATTCAATAAAGCTTCTCTTTTTTTTGTAGATTCCTGCAAAAATTGAATCACTACCATCATTTCGCCTGTTGATGAGATACGTATCATTATAGTGCGTAAAAGTCCCGATTGTTCTCGCGGATTGTAAAATTCAATGTCGTTTTTAATTCCGAATTCTTTCACGAAATTTCTTATTTGATTGGAAGGATCTTCCTGCAAATGGCATTTCTCAATATCCAAAATTTTATCCCACATTCCTGCAATATGAAAACCACAGGCGTTTCTATTATCTATTTCTTCGGTAGAATTTATTTCTTCCAACGTAAGCCAACGGCTGTTTGAAAAAGAAAACTCCATTTTATTCCGGTAGAAATATTGTTTTTCACAGCCTAAAATTGGTGTTGGTTCAGGCAAATCCAAATGTCCTATGCGTTTCAAATTATTTATGACTTCCTTTTCTTTATAGGCCAATTGGTGCTCATAAGCCATATCCTGCCATTTACAGCCGCCACAAAATTCATAATGCTGACAAACAGGCTGCACCCGTTTTTCTGAATATTTATGAAATTTTATGGCCGTACCTTCAAAATAGGCTTTTCTCTTTTTACCTGTTTTAATATCGACAATATCTCCGGGAACTGTGTTGGTTAAAAATATGACACATCCGTCTGGTGCCTTGGCAATTGTTTTGCCTTGTGCACCTGCATCAATCACTTCAATATTTTCAAAAATAAATTGCTTGTTTTTTCTTGCCATGTTGCAAATGTACCATTTTTCGCATAAAAAAAGCATCCCGAAATTCGGGATGCCTTCAATTATTAATTTTAACCTGCTTATTTTATGCTGCTCATGTAAAGTGACAATGCAGTAAGTTCTTCACTGGTTAAGTTTTTTACAAAACCATCTAAGTTTGCTTTCATAATAGCAACTTGACCAGGATCTGTATCAACTATTGCAGGAGATTCGCCTTTCAAAAAAGCTACAATGTTTCCGCCTTTTTCTGTGTAGACTTTATTGATGTCTTTAATCGATGGTCCAATTACTTTCGCATCTGGTTGGTGACAAGTCACACACGTTTTTGAAGTGAATAATTCTTTTCCTAACGCAAGAATATCCTCATCAGATGTTTTAACTTTCTCTTCAACAGGTGCTTCAACAGGTGCTTCAACTTGTTTTACTTCTTCTTTTTTTGTTTCGCCGCAGCTGGCAAAAAAGAAAGCTACCAACCCTAATATCAATACTGATTTTTTCATTTTTTAAAATTTTGTTTTTAGTTATGCAAATTTATTCAAATAATTTCAATAGGAATGTAATTTTTATAACAAACTTTGAAATAATTTCTCAATCTTTTTCCACTTAGAATATTAACAATAAAAATAAACAATTGAGCCCATTTATAAGATTAAAATATTTTGTAATTTGCACAAAATATGAGGATGATTTCTCTCCTAAAGGAGGAATTGAGGATTTTAAATTTTAATTTTTCACCAGAATGGTTTCAGAAAAAATTTCATCACAACAAGCTATTGATTTAGAAAATAAATACGGGGCGCATAATTACCACCCTTTACCTGTAGTTTTAACAAAAGGAGAAGGCGTATATCTTTGGGATGTGGATGGCAAGCGTTATTATGATTTTTTATCAGCTTATTCCGCTGTTAATCAAGGACATTGTCACCCTAAAATAATCAATGCCTTAACTGAACAGGCTAGTAATTTAACATTAACTTCCAGGGCATTTTTTAATGATGTACTTGGTAAGTACGAAAAATACGTGACCGAATTTTTCGGTTTCGACAAGGTTTTACCGATGAATACGGGCGCCGAGGCTGTAGAAACTGCTATTAAACTTTGCAGGAAATACGCTTATGAGACAAAAGGAATTCCGGAAAATCAGGCACAAATCATTGTTTGCAAAAATAATTTTCACGGACGTACCACCACGATCATCTCGTTTTCAAACGATGAAGATGCACGCAAAAACTTCGGGCCTTTTACGGAAGGATTTATAAAAATTGAATATGACAATATTGTGGCACTGGAAGAAGCCTTAAAATCGAACAAAAATATTGCAGGATTTTTAGTGGAACCAATTCAGGGAGAAGCTGGGGTTTATGTGCCTGCGGAAGACTATTTGTTAAAAGCAAAAGCGTTGTGCGAAAAATTTGGCGTGTTATTTATTGCTGATGAAGTGCAAACTGGAATTGCAAGAACCGGTCGTTTATTGGCAACTTGCGGAAATTGTGATTGTGTGGATAAAAATTGCTCGGGAACACCCGAAGTTAAACCAGATATTTTAATTCTTGGAAAAGCATTGAGTGGCGGCGTTTATCCGGTATCTGCTGTTTTGGCCAATAACCACATTATGGATGTCATAAAACCCGGACAACACGGATCCACTTTTGGCGGAAATCCTTTGGCTGCAGCAGTAGCTATTGCGGCGCTAAAAGTTATAAAAGATGAAGCTTTGGCTGAAAATGCCGACAAATTGGGTAAAATTTTTAGAAGTGAATTACAAAAATTTATTGCAACACAAACCCTTATAAAATTGGTGCGTGGCAAAGGCCTTTTAAACGCGATTGTTATCAATGACACAGAAGATAGTTCAACGGCTTGGGATATTTGCTTAAGACTGCGCGACAATGGTTTGCTGGCCAAGCCTACCCACGGTAACATTATTCGTTTTGCGCCACCTTTGGTGATGAATGAAGAACAACTATTAGATTGCGTTTCTATCATAAAAAAAACAATCACCGAATTTAATTCGTAAAACAATATTTTCAATAAAAAAAATCGGAGCGAAAACTCCGATTTTTTTGTTTATTAAGTTCAGTTAATTTCTATAAATATTTAAGGAAGAAATCCATCATCTTTTCTTTAAGCTGATAATGCATATTTACAAATGTTTTCATTTCGTCTTTTAACAACACCTGTTTTTCGTGAAATTGCGCATCAGTATTTTTATCAATTTGGCCTTGATGCGCCAATTCTCTCCTTTTCATCCGAATTCTATGCCTTAAATGACCCATAACCTCTCGTTCACGGATTATTTTATTTTGAAAACTTTCTAATTGAACCAGAACCTCATTTCCGGGATTCCGCATCACAATATGCTCTAACTTTTCTTCAAAATAATCCATTTCACTTTCTTGAAACTTCAACTCTCTTTTCCAAACATCAAGGTTGAAGTTCAGATCACTTAAGAATACTAACTGACTTTCCATTTTCGAATCGGTTTTAAATTATTATACTTTAAAATTCGTAATTTTCTATTAATTTTCTATTGATAAAAATCATAGAAACTTCAATAAAAAAACTGTTGTTAAAACTTGTCCGATAAATTTACAAAAAAAGCGTTTTAATTAGAATTAAAACGCTTTTAAATTTTCACTAATTAATTTTTAATTATTTTATTCTTCTTCCTCTTTCTTTTCATCCTCTTTTTTAGAAGTTTTATTCCAGATTTTTATTTCATCTTTTATGGTAACGCCCGATAGAATTTCTACATTAACACCATCAGAAATACCTAAATCTACATCCCGTCTTTCAAATTTTTGATCTCCTGTTTTAACTTCCACATAAGGTTTTTCGGTTTTCTTGTCAAATTGCAACAAGGCTTCTTTTATGGAAAGCACGCTGTCTTTCTTTTCCAAAACAATATCGGCATTTGCGCTGTAACCTGCACGCACAAAAAATTCGTCATCCAAAGTAACATCGCCTTTAATTTTGAATTGCACCGCACCATTTTCTTCAGTTCCTTTTGGAGCGATAAAGTTTAGTTTTGCAGGATATTTTTTCTTTTCAATAGCGCCTAAGGAAACTTCCAAAACGGTCCCGTTTTTAATTTTCCCAACTTCCGCTTCATCAACTTTTCCTTCAAAAATCATTTTGGTCATATCAGCAATGGTTGCAATGGTTGTTCCTGCATTAAAAGTGTTGCTCTCAATAACCTGATTTCCAATACGCACTGGAATTTCCAACACAGTTCCTGAAATCTCTGCTTTCACAAAAGTATTTGCAGTTTCTCCCATTCCAGCCGCAGAACCTTTTTTAATGATATCCAAATTATTTTGGGCATTGTTTAACTCAGCCCTTGAATTGTTAAAATTCAATTCGGCAGCTTCAAACTCCTGTTTTGAAATTACTCCTTTTTCAAAAAGTCCTTTATTTCTGTCAAACAAAGTTTTAGTATTGTTATAGCGTAATTGTGCGGTTTTTACATTGCCCTGAGCGCTGTTTAAGGATTGTACGTTTGGAACAACGCGGATGGTGGCAATTAAGTCTCCAACCTTTACTTTTGCACCTTCTTCAACATAAATACGGTCAATAATTCCTGAAACTTTAGGCTTTAGTTCTACTTCTTCCAAAGGAATTACTTTACCCGTTGCAACTGTTTTTCTGACAATATTTGTTACAAATGGTTTTTCTGTTTCATACTCAATGGGAGATTTGCTGTTTTTTGCCCCAAACCAAGCCAAAATAGCTATAAGCGCTACTCCTATTGCTCCAAAAATTATAGTTTTTTTCATTAGTTTTAATTTATTTTAAGATTCAAAAATTGAAAATTTATTTCTTTTTAATTATTATTTTTCAATTGTTATTTATTGATTATTATTTGTTTACTCTTCTCTTAATGCTTCTATTGGCCTGATGCTAACGGCCGTATGCGCAGGAATTAATCCGATTAAAGTTCCTAAAACCACCAACGTTAAAGCCGCAATTAAAATTACGGGAATATCAACAGTTGGGTTTGATAAAACCGCTTCTTCCCCCTTACCTAAAGTGGCGTCAATAATCATTAAAACCAATCCTCCGGAAATGATTCCCAACGCACCTGCGATACTTGTTAAAAATACCGATTCCAAAATAATTTGACGTTTAATTTCCCAAGGTTTGGCACCCAAAGCACGTCGGATTCCAATTTCTTTGGTGCGTTCTTTAACGGTAATCAACAAAATATTTCCAATAGCAAATACGCCCGCAATTAAAGTGGCTATACCTACAAACCACGTTAAAAACTGCATTCCTGTAATAAATCCGGTCACTTTTGCGATTTCTTTTCCTAAGTTAAAACTGCCAAATGCCCTTTCATCTTCCGGATGTACTTTGTGCAAATTTTTCAACAACAACTTTACATCAGCTTCAATTTGAATGATATCAAATCCGGGTTTGCCGGTAATCATCATCCAACCAACATCATCTCCTCTATTATATACCTGTTGAAATGTGGTGAAAGGAATGTGGAGATTTCCTTGTGGACCGCCTCCGCCAATTTGGCTCTTTTTATACATACCAACCACCTTGTAATTGATGTTATTTATTTTGATATAAGTTCCAATCGGCTGTACATCTTTATCGAAAAGCTGTTTATAAATTTCTTCTTCAATAACGCATACTTTTTTCTTTTCAACAATATCGTTATGGTTAATAAACCTTCCATAAACCATATCCATTTTCTGAACTTCATCAAGTTCCGGATAATCACCAAAAATTCCGAAATTTCCCGATTTAAAGTCATTTACCGCCAACGCTTGATCCTGAAGACGTGGCACTACAAATTCTAAACCCGGAATTTCATTTTTGATACTCTCTAAATCAGCCATTTTAAGGGTTAGTGCTTTTCCTTCCTGAAATCCTTTGAAGGGTTTGCTTGTTTCTTGTGCCCAAACAAACACGCTGTTTGTTGCAAAACTTCCAAATAATTTATTGAAATTATTTTCTACACCTTTTGCAGCGCCCAATAAAACAACCAATAAAAAAATACCCCACATCACACCAATTATAGTAATTGCAGTTCGTGTTTTATTTTTGCGAATGCTGCTGTAAATTTCTTGCCACGTATCTACGTCAAATAAAAATTTTATCATATTACTCGTCGTTTAATGCCACTATTGGTTTAATGCTTGCCGCTCTTTTTGCCGGAATATATCCTGCAATGGTACCTGCTATAATTAGCACAATTGTTGCGCCAACAACCACATAAGTTTCTACACTCGGATTCAAAATAAAATAGGTTTCCAAACTGTCCCCCAAAGCTTTAAGGGCGAAAACACCGATCAATAATCCTGAGTAACCCGCTATAGCAGTAATAAAGATAGATTCCATCATAATCATTCCGATAATATTACTAGGCGTTGCACCCAATGCTTTTCTAATGCCCAGTTCTTTAGTTCTTTCTTTTACGATATAAACCATTATATTGCTGATACCGATAACACCTGCAACCAAAGTTCCTATTCCTATAAAAAGGATGATTACATTTAAAACACCCATAAATTGCTGTACATTTTTGGCGCCTTCTGCATAATTCTGAACGCGAATAGCAGACTGGTCTTGAGGATCAACTTTGTGCTTTTCTTTAAGCACTTGTGTCAACAGATTTGAAAACGCAATGGCTTCCTCAATGCTTAATTTCGGATTAAAGGTTAACCCAAATCGATCTAACTCATCATTGGGTTTATAAATTCCCTGCAATGTTGTAAAGGGCGCATAAATAAAACGTTCATCATTATCACCTCCTGGATCACTAAAAACACCAACCACACGATAAGAAAGTCCGTCGAGCACAATATTTTTTCCCAAGGCCGACAAATTTCCGAACAAATCTTTTTCAACCAATCTTCCTATAGCAACTACTTTTCCTTTGTTTTTGATGTCTAACACGCTTAAAAATCGTCCATCTTCAATAACAGCCGATTCAAGTGGTAAATAATCAGGATAAACGCCTCTAACTGTATATTGACTTTGCTCACCTTTGTAAGATGCCTGCGCAAATCGTTCGATATTTGGACTAAAAAATTGAATTTTGTCTTCAAATTCCTCATTGATGAATTTAGAATCGTCGTTCCTGAATTGGATCTGCCGTCCGCTTTGCAATCCTTTGTATGGTTTTGTGGTATTTCCTGACCTTATGTAAATTGAGTTTTGAGAATCACCAGCAAATTGTTTTTCAAAAGTGTGTTTTAAACCATTTCCAATGCCAAACAACAAAGTAAACAGTAAAATGGCAAATGCGATGGTAAAACCGGAAAGCGCAGTTCGCAATTTATTTTTGCGAATTGTCTGAAATATTTCTTGCCAACGGTCTAAATCGAACATAATTTATATGGTTACTTTTTTATTTACTTTTTCATCACTGATGATAATGCCATCTTTCAACCTAACAATTCTGTCAGTTTCCTCTGCAACATCCTCTTCGTGTGTAATTACAAAAACAGTCATTCCTTCACGATTGATTTCTTTCAACAATTCCA
>DATIRG010000639.1:0-3116 GCA_035470005.1 Lutibacter sp.
TTATTTATGTTTTTTATGGGCGGCACAATCGATTTTGCGCCAGTGGCAAAAACAAGTTTGTCGTAACTGTAAACACCTTTATCTGAATGAACTATTTTTTTGTCGGTGTCAATAGAAACAATTTCCTCATTCATTTTCACATCAATATTAAAACGTGTCCGCATCAAATCGGGTTTAACCACGATTAAATCGCTTCGGTTTTCTATAATTCCCGAAAATGCATAAGGCATTCCGCAGGTGGCATAACTTATATTTTCTCCTTTTTCAAACAATATTATTTCCGCATTTTCATTTTCTCTGCGCGCTTTTGCCGCTGCCGAAGGGCCTGCAGACAATCCACCTATAATTATGATTCTGTCCATCAATCTGCTTTTATTAAATTTTTGTGCAAATTTCGACCAATTTTATAGAGTGTTGTGTAATTATTATTACGTTAACGTTTCCGTAGTTTGTATCACATGTGAAAACTAAAAATATCAGCATTCTACTAATAAAAATATTTTGGGCCTGCCTGTCGTTAGGCGGGCGTTCCCGCCGAAAAGGCGGTCGGGCAATTCGCTGCAATCTTTTTTGCTCCGCCGAAAAGGCAAATCAAAAAAAATTTACGCTGCTGTCCCTAACGCGGGTTCAATTAACGATCAAAAATTTTAAATTAGGCAATCAAATTCCACACGCCAACTGATTTTACATTGATAAATAATGACGCTTTTATAGCATTTTTTGCTGAAAATGATTTGAAGTATTTAAGTTCATTTTAGTATCTTTGTCAATTCTAAAAAACGAGGTAAACGACTATGTTCAATAATTTAAGCGATAAATTAGATAAGGCCTTTCACACCCTGAAAGGACACGGAAAAATTACAGAAATAAATGTTGCGGAAACGCTGAAAGAAGTTCGAAGAGCGCTTTTGGATGCCGACGTTAACTTTAAAATAGCCAAAAACTTTACCGACACCGTAAAAGTAAAAGCCTTGGGACAAAACGTTTTAACAACGTTAAATCCGGGCCAATTGATGGTGAAAATCGTAAAAGACGAACTAACCGAACTGATGGGCGGCGAAACCGTTGGGATCAACCTGTCGGGCACGCCAACCGTTATATTAATGTCGGGTTTGCAGGGATCGGGTAAAACAACTTTTTCCGGAAAACTGGCAAATTATTTAAAAACCAAAAAGAACAAACAGGTTTTGTTGGTGGGTTGCGACGTTTATCGTCCTGCGGCTATCAACCAGTTAAAGGTTGTTGGAGAACAAATTGGTGTTGAAGTTTATGCGGAAGAAGGCAATCAGAATCCGGTAGAAATTTCTAAAAATGCCATTAAACATGCAAAAGCCACAGGTAAAAATGTGGTGATTATAGATACTGCAGGTCGTTTGGCAGTTGATGAGGCAATGATGGCCGAAATTTCGAACATCCACAAAGCTGTTAGTCCACAAGAAACACTTTTTGTAGTAGATTCCATGACCGGTCAGGATGCCGTAAATACGGCAAAAGCTTTTAACGACATCTTAAATTTTGACGGTGTTGTATTGACCAAATTAGATGGTGATACGCGCGGTGGAGCGGCTTTGTCCATTAAATCGGTCGTAAATAAACCCATTAAATTTGTTGGTACTGGTGAAAAGATGGAAGCCATTGATGTTTTCTATCCAAACCGTATGGCAGAACGAATTTTGGGAATGGGTGACGTTGTTTCGTTGGTTGAACGCGCACAGGAACAATATGATGAAGAAGAAGCACGTAAAATTCAAAAGAAAATTGCAAAAAATCAGTTCGGTTTTGATGATTTCCTGAAACAAATTCAGCAAATCAAAAAAATGGGAAATATGAAAGATTTGATGGGAATGATTCCCGGTGCAGGAAAAATGATGAAGGATATTGATATTGACGATGATGCTTTTAAAGGCATTGAAGCCATTATTCATTCTATGACTCCGGCAGAAAGAAGCGAACCTATCATTATTGACGCTGTCAGAAAAAAACGCATTGCAAAAGGATCGGGAACCACCATCCAGGAAGTAAATCAATTGTTGAAACAATTTACCCAAATGAGCAAAATGATGAAAATGATGCAAGGCGGCGGCGGTAAACAAATGATGCAAATGATGAAAGGAATGGGAAAATAGGTTTTTCAGTTATCGGTTATCTGTTATCTTTTAAAAGTTAATCTGTGATAATTTAGCGCCAAAACAATATAGAATATAAAAGTTTAAATTAGAATTACTGAATACTGCCATTAAAAACTGCAAACTTTAAAAAAAATGATTTTACTCGACGGAAAAAAAACATCGGAAGACTTAAAAGTTGAAATTGCCGAATCGGTAAAACAATTAAAAGCCCAAGGAAAAAAAACGCCGCATTTGGCTGCAATCTTGGTGGGAAACGATGGCGCCAGCATGACTTATGTAAACAGCAAAGTAAAAGCCTGTCATTTGGTGGGATTTAATTCAACCTTAATTGAACTTCCAAGCGAAACCACCGAAGCAACCTTATTGCACGAAATTGAAAAATTAAACAGTGATGACGACATCGACGGATTTATCGTTCAATTGCCGTTGCCAAAACATATCGACGAGCAAAAAGTGCTCAATGCCGTAAATCCCGATAAAGATGTTGACGGATTTCACCCAACAAATGTAGGAAGAATGGCGTTGGATATGCCGTGTTTTTTACCTGCAACACCTTTCGGAATTTTAGAATTGCTGGAACGTTATAACGTAGAAACTTCAGGAAAACACGTTGTTGTTATTGGAAGAAGTCACATTGTGGGCCGTCCAATGAGCATTTTAATGAGCCAAAAACGCAAAGCCGGTGATGCCACCGTGACCATTGCGCACAGCCGTACAAAGAATTTAAAAGAATTTACACAAAAAGCCGATATTATTGTTGCCGCACTAGGGATTCCCGAATTTTTAACCGGCGATATGGTGAAAGACGGCGTGACCATTATCGACGTTGGAATTACACGCGTTAATGACGAAACCAAAAAAAGCGGCTACCGTTTGGCAGGCGACGTACATTTTGAAAGCGTGAGCAAAAAAGCCGCTTTTATCACGCCGGTTCCTGGCGGTGTTGGTCCAATGACCATCGCCATGCTGATGAGAAACACCTTATTG
>DATIRG010000640.1:0-1837 GCA_035470005.1 Lutibacter sp.
AATTTAGGAAATATTATGGTTAATAAATTCTAAAACACGTTTTTCGCTCCACAACAAATCTTTTCCCAATAAAGTGGAATTAAATCCAACATGACCGCCATATTTAGGTGTTTCAAAATAGACTTTTTTATGATTTTCTGCTTCCGAAAAAGGAAAACAACTTTCCGATAAAAAGCTGTCGTCTAAGGCATTAATAATAAAAGTAGGTTTGTCAATTTTGGGAATAAATTGCTTGCTGCTATTCTTTTCCCAGTAGTCTTCGGCATTTTTGTAACCAAATAATGGCGCTGTTACCGCATTATCGAAATCTTTAAAGGTAATCGCATTTTTAATGGCCTTTTTATTGAGATTTGCTTCCGGGAATCTGTGCAATTTCAACAATGATTTTTCTTTGAGCGTTTTCATAAACATATTTTGATATAAAATATTATGGAAACTTTCCAATTTAATAGCCGAACCTTCTAAATCACAGGGAACGGAAATTGCCATAGTGCCTTTAACTTCAGCTGGCATATTTTTGGTAGTTCCCATATATTTTAACGCAATATTTCCGCCCATACTGTAACCCAATAAAAAAACATTTCGATAAATATTTTTTGCTAATAAATGGGAAATGGCCAAATCAACATCATCGGTTTTTCCACTGTGGTAGGAGTAAGGCTTATTGTTGTCTTCGCCACTGCAGCCCCTGAAATTAATCGCCGCGCCGTCTATATTTTGTGTATTCAAATAATTAAGCACCGAAATAATGTACTTTGATTGCGAACTTCCTTCCAATCCGTGCAATGCCAAAACAACGGTTTCAGAACCCACAGAAGCCAAATCCAAATCGATGAAATCATTATCATTGGTATTTATCCGTTCTCTTGTATAAGTGATGGTTTCTGCAGAAAACAGTGTTTTATAAGCTGTATTAAAATGATTATTTCTGAATAAAATAGTTGGTTTATAAGTAGATTTTAAAAGTGTCATTTAGCAATTTATTAAAAAGTTTTATTGAATTAAATTTTACTGAAAAACAATGATTAAATTTACGAAAAATAAAAATAGTGATGCTAAAAAAATATATTCCCAATTTATTGACACTACTTAACTTACTTTCAGGAACCATTGCCGTTTATTTTGCGGTTAAGGAAGAGTTGGTAATTGCGGCAGGTTTTGTTTTTTTAGGAATATTTTTTGATTTTTTTGACGGATTTGCTGCACGATTGCTGAAAGTTCAGGGAGAATTGGGAAAACAGTTGGATTCTTTGGCAGATGTTGTCACCAGTGGTGTTGTACCGGGAATCGTATTATTTCAGCTGATTTCCAGATCGGTTGAAAATCAAACTTGGGAAAATGCCGTTAAATCGGTTTTGAAAATTGGAAACGAACATTATTTCACAAGTTCCTTTTTTATCTCCTTAATCGGCTTGCTTTTTACGCTTGGCGCCGCTTATCGTTTGGCGAAATTTAATATTGATGAACGGCAAACAAGTTCTTTTATTGGTTTGCCAACGCCAGCTGCGGCTTTAGTGGTTTTATCATTGCCGTTAATCTTAAATTTCAGCGGAAATGCATTTGCAACTGAAATTATTCAAAATGTTTGGTTTTTAATAGGGTTGGCAATCCTGCTTTGTTATCTGATGAATGCGGAAATTCCGTTATTTTCCTTAAAATTTAAGGACTACAGTTTGAAAAAAAATAAAATAAAGTACCTATTTATTTTGCTTACAGCTATTTTAAGCGCAGTATTTCAATTTATAGCCATTCCATTGGTGATATTGCTTTATGTATTGCTATCGACAATTGAAAATAAGCTGCTAAAAAAATCGTATTAAAATTTTCTTCTTTTTAA
>DATIRG010000641.1:0-1976 GCA_035470005.1 Lutibacter sp.
CTGATTTCCGTCTTCATCCTGTAATTTACTGTAACCTTCCCCGTTGGAAATCACAAAATTCGCTTTTAGGGTTTTTGTCAGTGCAAATTCAGCATTTACGCCTAAATCGGCGCTTGGTCCATACCGATGTTCGTCTTGAAACGATTTAAAAATATAACGATAATTCCAAAAATCTTCCTGGTCATTAAATTGTTTCATACCAATCAATCCCATACTCAATTTTACGCCTTCAGCCACTTTCCAATCCAATTGCGCCGTTTTTAACAAGATGGAATATTCGCTAAAACCAGCGTCGCTGCCTGCATCAAAAGTTATTTTGGCCGAAATGTTTTTACTGAAATCGTAGGCGTATCCAAAATAAGAGCGATTTATCTCAAAAGCGCTTTTTCTAGTTGCATTTTGGGAAAAATCATAATGATAATTCCAAAAAACTTTGAATTGAACTTCGCCGCCTGGCTTAAATTCTTCCTCAGTAGATTGAGAAAATAGAGAAATTGTAAAAAGGAATGCACTTAAAAATAAGATTTGTTTTTTCATTTGAATAACAGCTTTGATTTACATTCAACAACTAGCGAAAATTTTAATTAAATCGTGAAATTATGATATTATCCAATAATCAATATTGAGGTTTATCATTTTTTAAATCAGAGACCTTTTTTAGGGCTGAATTTATTTCAATTTAGAAGGAAGAAGGTAAAAAAGCAAGTTGCTTTTTTTGGTTCATCCAGTATTAGTTTTTGTCGCTGCAAAGAACTTAAGCGTATGTTAAGTTAATGTTAAGAAAATGTTACCGTTTTAATAAAGTTTAATTTAAGTGTCTTAAGTTATGAGTGCCTAAAATGCCTAAAATTAATTAGTTATCATTTTATGTGAAAAATGAAGTGAATGCGTAATTTTTTTTTCAAGCGAAGCAATTTAACAGTATACTATTTCAAGAATTGAAAGTTTATCAGAAGGATTGTAAAAAAAAGGCTGCCCGAATAGGCAGCCTTAAACATTTCACAAATTAGTTGACAAAAACTAAATGGATATTATGAAAGATATATTTAAAACTGATTTAAATACCTCACAAATTTCAACCAATAATTCCTTTTTTATGTAACCAAATCATTATGTAATTATTAAATATTTCCTGTGAAAACTATAACGGCAGGTTTATTTTTAAGCACAATTCTTTCAATTGCTCATCGTCAATTTGAGAAGGCGCATCAATCATCACATCTCGGCCACTGTTGTTTTTAGGGAACGCAATAAAATCGCGAATCGTTTCTTGTCCGCCCAAAATAGCCGTCAAACGGTCCAATCCAAAAGCAATGCCACCGTGTGGTGGTGCACCATATTCAAAGGCATTCATTAAAAATCCGAATTGTTCTTTTGCTTTTTCTGGCGTAAAACCAAGATGATTGAACATCAAAGCCTGAGTTTGCTTGTCGTGAATACGAATAGATCCTCCGCCAATTTCATTTCCGTTCAACACCAAATCATAAGCGTTGGCCCGTACTTTTCCCGGATCGGTGTCTAACATCGCCATATCTTCAGGTTTTGGTGAAGTAAAAGGATGGTGCATCGCGTGAAAACGTTTTGTTTCTTCATCCCATTCCAATAAAGGAAAATCAACCACCCACAAAGGCGCAAATTCCTTCGGATTTCTCAATCCCAGCCTGTTTGCCATTTCCATACGCAAAACGCTCAATTGCCCGCGTACTTTATCGGCAATGCCCGATAAAACGCAAATTAAGTCACCGGCTTTTGCACCGGTTATTTCGGCCCATTTCTTCAAATCAGCTTCATCATAAAATTTATCAACAGAAGATTTTAAGCTGCCGTCTTCGTTGCAACGAACATAAACCATGCCCGAAGCGCCAACTTGCGGACGTTTCAAAAATTCTATCAAGCCATCAATATCTTTTCGGGTAAGGCTGTTTCCTCCCGGAACCGCAATTCCCACAACCAATTCTGCATCATTAAAAACACCA
>DATIRG010000642.1:0-9023 GCA_035470005.1 Lutibacter sp.
ACTCTTTTTGCCAATAATTTATTGGTGATTCCTGGATAGGAATTTTGTTCCTGAATTAATGTTTTTATTTTTCGGCTGCTCGCCACGTACAAGGTTGGCCCGCTTGCAAAACCACCTGTGCCAATAACAATATCCGGTTTAAAGTCCTTAATAATTCTGTAAGCTTTTGACAAGCTGCTAACCAATTTAAATGGAAATGAGAAATTTTTCAATATAAATTGTCGTTGAATTCCTGAAATCCACAATCCTTTAATGTTATAGCCAGCTTCCGGAATTTTTTCCATCTCCATTTTATCCTTTGCGCCAACAAACAAAAAATTGGCCTCAGGATATTTCAACTTTAATTCATTGGCAATGGCAATTGCCGGATAAATATGTCCGCCTGTGCCACCACCGCTTAATATGATGTTAACCGATTGCTTCATGGAGTACTGTTAAAGGGTTATCTTCATTGGCCAAATCAGGATCTATTTCCTTTTCAGCGGTAACGCTTAATATAATTCCAATGGCAAAACATGTCATCCAAATAGAAGTTCCTCCACTGCTGATTAACGGCAATGTTTGTCCGGTCACCGGAAATAAATTAACGGCTACTGCCATATTGATGAGTGCCTGAAAAATAATGGGCAAACCAACCCCAATAATAATAAGCGTTGCAAAAATACTTCTTGCTTTTTTTGCTGCAATCACAATGCGAAACAGCAAAATAAAATACATTAAAATAACCACCAAAGCTCCAAGCAATCCATATTCTTCAACAATAATTGCGAAAATAAAATCGGAAGTTGATTGAGGAAGAAAGTTTTTCTGTATACTTTTTCCTGGTCCTCGGCCTTGTAAACCGCCAGTTGCGATGGCAATTTTAGCCTTTTCAACCTGATAACCTTCTTCAGCACTTGGATTCGAGAAGTTTTCAACCCTGCTAATCCAAGTATCCACCCTGTTCGGGAAAACGCCAGGAAGCGCTTTGGCCGTCAATACAAACAATCCCAAAAACACGACACCAAAACCCACAACACCCAATAAGTATTTAACAGGATAACCTCCAATAAAGCACACCATCAATATCATTGAAAAAGCGATAGCTGTAGTTGAAAAGTTTGCCGGTAAAATTAAGGCCAGCGTAATTGCTATTGGTATCCATAATTGCAAAACACTTTCCTTAAAATTAATTTCACTCTCTTTTTTCTTCGCTAAATATCTGGAAACATAAACCATCAACACCAAAACGGCTAAGGTTGATGTTTGAAAACCTACACCAATAAACGGAATTTCAATCCACCTGCTGGCATTTGATCCGCCAATGGTAGTTCCCTGAGAAAGTGTATAAATTAATAATAAAATTACCAGCGGCAACATAATTACCGAGCCGCCGCTAAAATATCTGAACGGAATTTTATGAACGCCGTAAATAATTAAAAATCCAAGAAACAATAAAATTACATGCTTAAATAAATAATAGAAAGGCGTGCCTATATTGGTGCCGTAAACCAAATTGGTGCTGGCACTATAAACGGGCAAAAAAGACAAAATTGCCATGATGGTCACAATCGCCCATATCGCTTTATCTCCTTCTATATTTTTAAGAATGTTTTTCATCTGTTTATTATATATTTTTTATTGGTACAGATGCAGTTCGCCATTAATCATTTCTGTGTGTATCAAAATTTATAATGCTCGTTTCATTTACAATCCGCGTACAGCTTCTTTAAATTTATTTCCTCTGTCTTCATAATTTTCAAATAAATCAAAACTGGCACAAGCTGGAGACAACAAAACCGTATCTCCTTTTTCGGCAATTTTGTAGGCAACTTTTACAGCTTCTTCAGCACCGGCAGTTTCAACAATTAAGTCGACCACATTGCCAAAAGTTTGTATTATTTTTTGGTTGTCAAGTCCCAAACAAATAATGGCTTTCACTTTTTCTCTAACAAACGGCATTAAATCCAAATAATCATTTCCTTTATCCACACCGCCCACAATCCAAACCGTTGGGGTTTTTACGCTGTCCAATGCATAGAATGTTGCGTTAACATTTGTTGCTTTAGAATCGTTGATATATTTCACACCATTAATTTTTAGCACAAATTCCAATCGGTGCTCTGCGCCTTCAAAATCTTCCAGACTTTCACGAATGGTATCTTTTCTAACTTTTAACAATGAGGTGGCCATTGAAGCGCCCATTGCATTTTTTAAATTGTGTTTTCCTTTTAAAGCTAAAGTTGAAATGTTCATTAGTGTATCTTCTGTTTTATATTTAATTATTATGTTGTCGTTTTTCAAAAAAACGCCTTGTTCCAATTCTTTTTCTGTTGAAAAAGGCAGCAAACAGGCTTTTGTCTTATTATTTTGTAACCATTTTGTAATCACTTCATCATCGGCATCATAAATCAAAAAATCATTTTCTGTCTGATTTTCGGTAATTCTAAACTTTGAGTTGATATAATTTTCAAACTTGTAATCATACCTGTCCAAATGATCGGGTGTAATGTTGGTGATTATAGCAATGTGCGGCACAAAATCCACAATGCCATCCAACTGAAAACTACTCAATTCCAATACGTGTATATCAAACTTACTTTCAGCGACTTGTTGCGCAAAACTTTCACCGATATTTCCTCCCATTCCAACATTTAATTTTGCCTTTTTCAAAATATGGTTCACCATCATCGTTACGGTGGTTTTACCATTTGAACCTGTGATGCCCACAATAACGCCGTCGGTATATTTTGAAGCAAACTCAATTTCAGAAATTACAGGTATTCCTTGGTTTTTCAATTGTTTTACCAAGGCAACTTTGTCTGGAATTCCAGGACTTTTCATCACCAAATCAGCATCCAATATTTTAGATTCTGTATGATTTCCCTCTTCAAATAAAATGTCATTTTCTAAAAGAACTTTTTTATATTTTTCAGCAATCATTCCTTTATCAGAAACAAAAACCTCAAAGCCTTTTTGTTTCCCCAAAATTGCGGTTCCAACACCGCTTTCTCCGCCGCCGAGTATTGCTAACTTCATTTATCGCAGTTTTAAGGTTACGATGGCCAACACCGCCAGCATAATGCCCACAATCCAGAATCTTGTCACAATTTTGCTTTCGTGATAACCAGATTTTTGATAATGATGGTGCAATGGTGCCATCTTAAATATGCGTTTTCCTTCTCCAAACCGCTTTTTGGTATATTTAAAGTAACTTACCTGCATCACTACCGATAAATTCTCCACTAAAAAGATGCCCGCTAAAATAGGAATGAGCAATTCTTTGCGAACGGCAATTGCCAAAACAGCAATTACGGCACCTATGGTTAAACTTCCGGTATCGCCCATAAAAACTTGAGCCGGATAGGTATTGTACCATAAAAACCCAATTAAAGCACCCACAAAAGCGGCAATAAAAATGGTCATTTCACCCGAATCAGGAATATACATCACATCCAAATAATTCGCAAAAATGATGTTACCGGAAACCCATGCAAAAATCCCGAGCGTCAGCACAATAATGGCTGAAGAACCCGCTGCCAATCCATCAATTCCATCTGTTAAATTGGCCCCGTTTGATACTGCTGTGATGATAAATATGACGATTGGAATAAAGATTAACCAGGCATATTTTTTATAACCTGTTCCTAAAAAGGCAAAGGCCGATGCATAATCCAATTCGTTATTTTTCACAAACGGAATGGTTGTTTTTGTCGATTTTTTAGCATCAGCAAACAATACCTGTGTCCCTGCTTCCGTAATATATTGAAACTTTGTCGGCAGTTTTTCTTTCATTGTAACGCTGGGGTGAAAATAAAGCATCGCGCCCACAAAAATTCCCAATGTAATTTGTCCTAAAATTTTAAAACGACCTTTTAAACCCGCTTTATTCTGTTTAAATATTTTAATATAATCGTCCAAAAAGCCAATAGTTCCCATCCATAACGTGGTTACCACCAACAAAACGATATACACATTGTCTATTTGAGCAAACAGCAAAACAGGAATAAGTGTTGCCAAAATAATGATGACACCTCCCATTGTTGGCGTACCCGCTTTTTCAACTTGGCCTTCCAATCCCAAATCCCTAACCGATTCGCCTACTTGCTTTCTCTGAAGATAATTGATGATTTTTTTTCCATAAATCATAGAAAACAGCAAGGAAATAATAAATGCTATCGCTGAACGAAACGAGATATACTTAAATAACCCTGCGCCGGTTAAATCGTAATATTTATCTAGGTATTCGAATAAATAATATAACATAATTTAGCTTTCTATGAGGTTTAACTGTTGTGTAATTTGCTCATAATCATCGAAATGAGAACGTTTTCCGTTTATTTCCTGATATGTTTCGTGGCCTTTTCCAGCAATTAATATGATATCGCCTTTTTTTGCAAGCTTTGAAGCCGCTTTTATGGCTTGTGCCCGATCCAAGATGGACAGTGATTTTCTCAAATTTTGAGGTTCAATGCCTGCTTCAATCTCATTGATGATTGTTTGCGGATCCTCATTTCTCGGATTGTCGGAAGTCACCAAAACTTGCGTGCTTAATTGAGAGGCGATTCGTCCCATCACAGGACGTTTCGCTTTGTCTCTATTGCCACCGCATCCCACAACGGTAATTACTTGTTCGTTTCCGGTTCTTATTTCATTGATGGTTTCCAACACATTTTTTAGAGCATCTGGCGTATGAGCGTAATCCACAATTGCCGTTACGCCGCCTTTAGATATAAAATATTGAAACCTTCCTGTTACGTTTTCCAACTCGCTTAAATGACGCAACGCTTCTTCTGAATCTAATCCCAAAAGGACTGAAGCACCATAAACGGCCAGCAAATTATAAGCATTAAACCGCCCTATTAATTTGGTGTAAACTTCATTGTTATTGATATTCAACACCAATCCCGAAAACTGGTTTTCTATTATTTTAGCCTTAAAATCAGCCATTGTTTTTAGTGCATACGACTGTTTTTTGGCTTCAGTGTTTTGAAACATCACTGGTCCGTTTTTATCATCGATATTTACCAAGGCAAAAGCGGTTTTCGGCAATTGGTCAAAAAACAATTTTTTCACGTCCCTGTATTCCGCAAATGTTTTGTGATAATCTAAATGGTCATGGGTTAAATTGGTAAAGACGCCTCCTGCAAATTGCAATCCTTCCGTTCTTTTTTGATGAATTCCGTGAGAACTCACTTCCATAAAACAATAATCTACACCCAGCTCAACCATTTCATTCAGATAAGAATTTATGGCCACAGAATTTGGTGTGGTATGCGTAGCTTCATATTGTTTGGTATCAACCAAAATTTTTACAGTTGATAACAGTCCTGTTTTATAACCGGCGTTCTGAAATAATTTATACAACAACGCAGCAACAGTGGTTTTGCCGTTTGTACCGGTAATTCCAATCAACTTTAATTTTGAAGACGGATTCTCATAAAAATTTGAAGCAATCAACGCCAATGCGCTGTTTGAATCTTCAACCAGAATATAGGTGATGTTTTCAGCTAAATTTTCGGGCAATTTTTCACAAAGTATGGCAACAGCTCCTAATTCTAAAGCTTTATCAATAAATTGATGGCCGTCATACAACAATCCTTTTTGCGCTGCGAACAGGCAATTTTTTTGCACGTTTCTTGAATCGAATACAATAGCGTTCACCTTTGTCTTGGTACTGCCATGTATTGCGTTGACCACAACCTTATTTAATATGTCTTTGACTGATTTCAAATAATTTAATTTAAAATGATGGTTGATCCTTTGATTATTTTTCCGCCTGCAATCAGTGATTGTTCAGCAACTTTTCCTTTTCCTAAATAGCTCACTTTTAACCCTAAATTTTCAAGGATGGAAATAGCATCCATACCTGCCATGCCTTTTACATTTGGAATTGTGTCAATTTCCTTATTGGAAATCGTAAAATAAGCGTTATAGTCATTTTCTATGCTTTTAAAATTTGGGGTTTTGTGTTCTATTTTATTGATGATAGATTTTGATGTGTGAATTTTTTGGGCAATGTCCTTAAAAACTGGCCCGGAAACATCAGCACCGTAATATCCTGTTTGCGCTTTTGGTTTATGAATAACTACGATGCAAGAATACTTCGGATTTTCGGCAGGAAAATATCCCGTAAATGAGGAAATATAACGTCTGTTCGTTTCCCAATCCGCTTCCCAATATTCGGTTCTTGCCGTTCCGGTTTTACCGGCCATAGAAAAATTTTCGGCATATAATTTTCTTCCTGTTCCATGTACCACCACATTTTTAAGCATTTCCTGAACCTTGTCTATGGTTTCCTTTGAACAAATTGCCGGATTAATAACTTCCTTGTCAAAAGATTCCACATGTTGTTTGTCCCAAGAACGAATTTCTTTTATAAACCTTGGTTTCACCATTTCTCCGTTATTTGCAATGGCATTGTAAAATGTTAAAATTTGCAATGGCGTAAGACTAATATTATAACCATAAGCAATTGACGGCAGTGCATTTTTGCTCCATTTTTTGTCTCCCGGACCCGGAATCTCAGGAGTTCCTTCCCCTTTTATAGGAAGTCCAATCTTGTCGTTTAAATGCATTCCTTTTAAAGAATTGATAAATTTATCGGGCGTTTTTCCAAAATGCTCCTCTATCAATCTGGCAAAAGCAATATTCGAAGAAACTTCAAGCGCGCGGGCGGCAGATATTTTTCCGTAACCGCCTTTTCTTGAGTCATTAATTGCTCTTCCATGAATGATATATCTTCCGCCACCTGTATCAACCATGGTGCTCGTATCAATCACTTTTGACTCCAACGCAACAACCATCGCCATCACTTTAAAAGCGGAGCCCGGTTCATTGGATTCCCCAACGGCATAATTTAACCGCTCATAATAATTGCCGCTTGCGTTTTTGCCCAAATTGGAAATCGCCTTAATTTCACCTGTTTTAGTTTCCATAACCACCACACAGCCATGATCAGCTTCATAAAATTCTAGCTGTCTTAATAAAGAATGGTGTGCAATATCTTGTATGTTAACATCAATGGTGGTAACAATATCTTTTCCGTCAACCGGTTCCTTTTCATTGGTATCGTTAATCGGTTTCCATTGGCCTTTGGCTATTTTTTGCTTCAAACGCCATCCGAATTTTCCATTTAAATAATCGCGATAAGCACCTTCAATACCCGGTGCGCCTCGGTAATCATCATAACCAATCGTTCTTTCCGCAACTTTTCCAAGCGGATGCGCCCGAACAGTTGATTGCTCGGCAATAAAACCGCCTTTGTACATTCCCAATTTAAAAATTGGAAAACTTTTGATTTTCATGTATTCAGTATACCCAAGTTTTCGTGCAATAAATAGGTACCTGTTTTTGTTTGTTCTCGCTATTCTTATTTTATTTTCCCAAGTTGAAGCAGGTTTTCCGAACATTTTTGAAAGCTCCTGGGAAAGACTTCTTATATTAGTTTCAAATTCTTCAGCATCAACTGTATAAGCATCCATTCTAATTTCATACTGCGACATGGATGTTGCCAGCAAACTGCCATCGGCCGAAAAAACATTGCCCCGATTGGCAAAAATAGTGTCGTTTTTTATGGTAAGTTGTTCCGACATATTTCTGTACTTTTCTCCATCAGCAAATTGAATATCGGATAACTTCACGATAATAGCCACCAAAAAAAGTGTGATAAACGCAAACACAACATAGAGTTTATTTAATATGCCTTTTTTTGTTGCTGCCAATTTTATTTTACTTTTTTTGAGGTTACTTCAATTACCTGGGGCGGATTTTCACTTGGTATTAATCCGTAATTCACCACCTTATTCCTTATGGTTGATTCCAATTTCATTTTCATTGAAATGGAACGTGTATCAACAAATTCAGCCCTTAATTCTTTAATTTCTCTATTGAGCTGTGCAATTTCCATGACTTTTTTATCGGAACTGTGTCCGCTTGCAATCATCAACAACACCAAACCGACTATAAAAAAAATGAAACGCCAATTTTTAAGGGAATCCTCTTGTATTAAAAATTTTCCTTTTAATAAATCGTAAACGCTATTTGAAATTTTTGCCATTTATGCTAAAGTTGCGATTCTTAGTTTTGCGCTTCTTGCCCTGCTGTTCTTTTTTATTTCCTGAAATGAAGGAACCACCATTTGTCCAACTTTTTTTAAAGGAACTGTTACGTTTCCATAATAATCTTTTACAGGTTCGCCTTCAAAAAGTCCGCTTCTGATATACCTTTTAACCAACCTGTCTTCCAAAGAATGATAAGACAACACACTCAATCTTCCGCCTTCATTCAGCAATTCAGGCACTTGTAACAAAAATTCTTTTAACGCTTCTATTTCCTGATTTACCTCTATTCTGATTCCCTGAAAAATCTGGGCCAATACTTTATGCTCCTGTGATTTTGGAACAAATGCGGCCAAAACATCTTTTAGTTGAAAGCTTGTTTTTATTTTTTCTTCGGCACGTTTTTCAACAATTCTTTTGGCGATATCTTTTGCGTTGCGCAATTCGCTATAATTAAAAAGCACATTGGCCAATTTTTCCTCCTCATATTTATTGATCACCTCGAAAGCCGACAAGGCGCCCGATTGATTCATTCTCATATCTAAATCGGCATCGAATCTGGTTGAAAATCCGCGTCCAGCTTCATCAAATTGATGCGAAGACACACCCAAATCTGCCAAAATACCATCCACTTTTTTGATGCCGTAAAAACGCAGATACCTTTTTATAAACCTAAAATTCTGCGGTATCAATGTAAATCTAGGATCGTCAATCACATTGCGTTGTGCATCTTCATCCTGATCAAACGCAAAAAGTTTTCCGTGGTCATTCAACCTGCTCAATATTTCCTTTGAATGGCCGCCGCCACCAAACGTCACATCAACATATACACCGTCTGGCTTAATATTTAAACCATCAATACTTTCTTTTAACAATACGGGATTATGATATTCCATCTTCATTTTCATTTATGTTACCCATCACACTTTCAGCCAAATCCGCAAAATCAATCGTTGCATCATCTATCGCTTTTTCATACTTGTC
>DATIRG010000643.1:0-16029 GCA_035470005.1 Lutibacter sp.
AAAGGAACTGTGATGGTTGACGGAAAGGCTTACGAATTGGGTTTCAAAGATGCCTTATATATCGGGGCCGGAAATAAGGAAGTTATTTTTAACAGTGATGATGAAAACAATCCTTCAAAATACTATCTAAATTCTGCACCGGCGCATACCAGTTATCCAACTAAAAAAGTTAGTAAGGCTGAGGCCAATAAATTAGAATTGGGTTCTTTGGAATCTTCTAACCATCGTACAGTAAATCAAATGATTATTGGCGGAATTGTAACTACGTGTCAGTTACAAATGGGAATGACCGAATTAAGAACAGGAAGTGTTTGGAATACTATGCCTGCTCACGTTCACGACCGCAGGATGGAAGTTTATTTTTATTTTGATATTCCCGAAAATCAGGCTGTTTGCCATTTCATGGGAGAACCACAAGAAACACGTCATATCTGGATGGACAATGACCAGGCGGTAATTTCTCCACCTTGGTCTATCCACTGTGGATCAGGAACTTCAAATTATACTTTTATTTGGGGAATGGCCGGTGAAAACCTGGATTATGGTGATATGGATGTATCCAAAATAACCGATTTAAGATAAAAAAAATGATGAATACCTTATTTAATGTCAGCGGAAAAATAGCATTGGTCACCGGCAGTACGCACGGATTGGGAATGGCCATGGCAAGAGGTTTAGGCCTGGCCGGAGCAACCATCATTGTAAACGGAAATTCTTCACAAGAAAAAATTGATGCCGCAGTTGCGGAATATCAAAGCGAAGGAATTACGGCCATAGGTTATAAATTTAATGTAACCAATGAGCAAGAAGTGATTACCGCAATCGCTAAAATTGAAGCGGAAGTCGGAAACATTGATATTTTAATTAACAATGCAGGAATCATAAAACGCACACCATTGTTGGAAATGGAAGTTGCAGATTTTAAGGAAGTTATTGATATAGACTTGGTAAGTCCGTTTATCGTTTCCAAACATGTGGTAAAAGGAATGGTTTTAAGAAAACAAGGGAAAGTGATTAATATTTGTTCTATGATGAGCGAATTGGGCCGTAACAGTGTTGGGGCTTATGCAGCAGCAAAGGGCGGATTAAAAATGTTGACTAAAAATATGGCAACGGAATGGGCCAAATACAACATTCAGGTAAACGGCATCGGTCCCGGATATTTTGCTACAAAACAAACCGAACCTATCAGGGTTGATGGGAATCCTTTTAATGATTTTATCATCAACAGAACTCCAGCGGCAAAATGGGGAGATCCAAACGATTTGGCGGGTGCAGCAATTTTTTTATCTTCAAAAGCAAGCGATTTTGTGAACGGACATATTTTATATGTTGACGGCGGAATTCTGGCTACCATTGGAAAACCTTCAAACGAAAAATAATTTAATATTAAATATTAACAAGATGAGCGCTAAATTTATTCACGATAATTTCTTACTGGAAAATAAATTTGCAGAAGAATTGTATCATAATTATGCCAAAAATCAACCAATAATTGATTACCACAATCATTTGCCTCCTCAGCAAATAGCCGACAACACGATTTATAACAATATTACCAATGTTTGGATCAATGGAGATCATTATAAATGGCGCGCTATGAGAACGTTGGGGATAAAGGAAGAATTTATAACCGGAGGCGCTTCCGATGAAGATAAATTTAAAAGTTGGGCCAAAACTGTTCCGTATACGATGCGAAATCCACTGTATCATTGGACGCATTTAGAGTTGGCAAGATATTTTGATATTTATGAGTTATTGAATGAAAAGTCTGCCGATAAAATTTATCAGGAAACCAAAGAAAAATTAAATACACCGGATTTTAGTTGCCAAAATTTGTTGCATAAAGTAAATGCTGAAGTGGTTTGCACCACCGAAGACCCAATCGATACCCTTGAACATCATCAAAAAATAGCAAAAAGCGATCTGAAAATCAAAGTCAGTACCGCTTTTAGGCCGGATAAAGCAATTTTAATCGCAAATGACGGCTACAACAGTTATTTGGATTTACTTGCAATTGCAGCGGATATTTCCATCAATTCTTACACAGATTTATGTGATGCCTTAAAACGGAGAATTCAATATTTTGATGACAATGGCTGTAAACTTTGTGACCACGGATTAGATCAGATTTATTTCGAAAATTTTACGGAGAGCGAGGTAAATTCAATATTTGAAAAGAAAAGAAACAATCAGGAAATCAGTAATGGTGAAGCCTTGAAATTTCAAAGTTCAATATTGCTGTTTCTGGCAGAAACCTATCACGAATTTGGATGGGTACAACAATTTCATTTAGGTGCTTTAAGAAATAACAATGCGCGAATGTTAAGGGTTTTAGGACCTGATACGGGATGGGATTCTATAGGCGATTATTCACAAGCCGCTAAATTATCATCATTTTTAAATGCCTTGGACAGCAAAAATAAACTGACAAAAACGATTATCTATAATTTAAATCCGGCCGACAATGAGGTGATGGCCACCATGATTGGCAACTTTAATGACGGCAGTGTAAAAGGAAAAGTGCAGTACGGATCTGGTTGGTGGTTTTTAGACCAAAAAGACGGAATGACCAAACAATTGAATGCACTTTCAAATATTGGACTCATCAGTTGTTTCATAGGAATGCTGACCGATTCCAGAAGTTTTCTCTCTTTTCCAAGACACGAATATTTTAGGCGTGTACTGTGTAACCTTTTAGGTGACGAAATTAAAAGAGGCGAACTGCCAAATGAAATGGAATGGATCGGCAAAATGGTTGCCGACATCAGTTATAACAATGCAAAGGAATATTTTAAGTTTTAAGTCAAACAATTTATTTTTATTAGGATGAAAAAAGTAGTTACGTTTGGAGAGATTATGTTACGATTGTCTCCACCAGGATTTTTAAGATTTTCGCAGGCAAATAACTTTGATGTTGTTTATGGCGGCGGAGAATCGAATGTCGCAGTTTCTTTAGCAAATTATGGGATTCCGGTAGAATTTGTAACACGTTTACCAAAAAATGACATTGGAGAATGTGCGATGATGGAAATGCGCAAAAGAGGTGTTGGTGTGAATCATATTGTGTATGGCGGTGAGCGTTTGGGCATTTACTTTTTAGAAACCGGAGCGGTTTCAAGAGGTTCAAAAGTGGTCTATGACCGATCGCATTCGTCTATGGCTGATATAAAATCGGGAATGGTCAATTGGGAAAAAGTATTTGAAGGCGTGGAATGGTTTCACTGGACAGGCATTACCCCGGCAATTTCACTAAGTTCGGCTGATGTTTGTTTGGAAGCCGTAAAAGCAGCCAGCAAATTGGGAATAACCATTTCTACCGATTTAAATTATCGTGCTAAATTATGGCAATATGGCGGCGACAGAGAAGCAATTATGACAGAACTAACATCGTATTGCGATGTGATATTAGGAAACGAAGAAGATGCAGAAATGCATTTTGGGATCAAACCGGAAGGTATTAGTGTTCAAACACAGGGGCACGATGTAAAAGCAGAAGCTTTCTTGTCGGTTTGTCAGCAAATGATGGAAAAATTCCCAAAAGCAAAAAAGGTAATTACGACTTTAAGAGGTTCAATATCAGCTTCACACAATACTTGGGCCGGAGTGTTATACGATGGTAAACAAATGCTGCAAACACGCCAGTATCAAATTACGGATATCGTAGATAGAGTAGGTGGAGGCGATAGTTTTATGGGCGGTCTGATTTACGGATTGTTAACGTATCCTGATGATGACCAGAATGCCTTGGATTTTGCGGTGGCAGCCTCTTGTTTAAAACACACCATTAAAGGCGATGCCAACTTGGTGACTGTTGATGAGGTTCAAAAATTAATGGGCGGAGACGCTTCCGGAAGGGTAGCGAGATAAAATTATGATTGTAGATAGCTTACAAAATTCCCGGAAATACAATAGTTTGCACCCATTGTTTGCGCAAGCATTTGATTTTATACGTCACAAAGATTTATTAAATATTGAAAATGGGACGTTTCAAATTGCCGAAGGTTTAAAACTTATTGTGAGTAATGGTGAGGGAAAAACCAAAGAAGCAAGCCTTGAAAAGTTTGAATGTCATGATAAAAATATAGACATTCAGATCTGTGTACATGGGTTAGAAACCATTGCCTGGAAGCCAAGAGAAAAATGTGAAATTCCAAATGGAGATTATAATTCAGAAAAGGATGTGCGTTTTTATAACGATGTACCTGATATGTTTTTTCAATTGACAAATAATCAGTTTGCAATTTTTTATCCGGAAGATGTTCATGCACCGATGATTGGAAATGGTGAAATAAAAAAATTAGTGTTTAAAGTTAAAATATAAGACATGGCACAATATTCAAGAATTGAAGTAGCTACAATGATGAAAGAAACTGGTTTAGTTCCGTTATTTTATCATTCAGATTTAGAAACAAGTAAAAAGATAGTAACAGCCTGTTATGCCGGAGGCGCTCGTTTGTTAGAGTTTACGGCACGTGGTGATTTTGCTCATGAGATTTTTGGCGAATTAACCAAATATGCCATAAAGGAATTACCTGGAATGATTATGGGCGTTGGTTCGGTGACTGACGCAGCAGCAGCTTCAAGATTTATGTCGTTGGGTGCTAACTTTATAGTTACGCCTGTTTTAAGAGAAGATATTGCCATTGTTTGCAACAGAAGAAAAGTATTGTGGTCACCAGGTTGTGGAACTTTAACAGAAATAGCGCGTGCAGAGGAATTAGGCTGTGAAATCGTAAAATTATTTCCTGGAGATATCTACGGGCCAAATTTTGTAAAAGCGATCAAAGGTCCGCAACCTTGGACAAGCATTATGCCAACTGGCGGAGTGTCACCAACTAAAGAAAATTTAAAAGGCTGGTTTGATGCAGGCGTAACCTGTGTGGGTATGGGTTCTAATTTGATGAGCAAGAAACCAACAGGTGAATTTGATTTTGAAGGCATCGAGAAATTGGTTCGTGAATCAATCGAAATCATTAAAGGATTAAAAAAATAATTATTTGTATTGTCAACTAATCAAGAAAATAAATGAAAAAATTTTTTAAATTAAATGAAAGAATAGGAAAATATAGATGGACTATTTGTGCACTACTTTTTGCAGCAACTACTTTTAATTACCTCGACAGGCAGGTTTTAAGTTTACTTATGCCAGAACTTGTTAAAGAGTTTGGTTGGACCTACAGCGATTATGCCAATATCGTATCTGTATTTCAGTTTACTTATGCCATAGCCATGTTATTTGCAGGAAGATTCATCGATTGGATTGGTTCTAAATGGGGCTATGCAATTGCAATTACCTTATGGTCTTTAGGTTCGATGCTCCATGCGTGGGGTGAATTTGTAGGAGAAACTTTCTCCCCATTATTCGCTTTTTTCGGACTGGTAATTCCTGTTTCAATACTTGGTTTTATGATTTCGCGCTTTGTGTTGGCTGTGGGAGAAGCAGGAAATTTCCCGGCTGCAATAAAAGTAACAGCAGAGTGGTTTCCTAAAAAAGAGCGATCATTCGCAACAGGTATTTTTAACTCAGGTGCCAATATTGGTGCAGTTATAACGCCACTTACCGTTCCATTAATTGCCACTTATTGGGGTTGGGAATGGGCATTTATTATTATTGGTGGAATAAGTTTTATTTGGATACCATTCTGGTGGCCATTGTATGACAAGCCAAAAGTTATGCTTGAAAAAGGAAAACTTAGTCAGGCGGAATATGATTATATACATAGCGACGTTGAAGAACAAGAGGCAGAAGCAAATGATGATGGTGCAAAAGTTTCATGGTTTCAATTGTTAACCTACAAACAAACCTGGTCTTTTGTAACCGGTAAATTCTTAACTGACGGTGTTTGGTGGTTCTTTCTATTCTGGCTTCCTTCGTATTTAAAAGATCAATACGGCATTGAAGGCAATGGGGTAATTTTACCTTTAGGAATTTTATATACCATGACCATGTTCGGAAGTATTGGTGGCGGTTGGTTCCCTACGTTTTTCATTAACAAAGGTTACGAACCGTATAAAGCCCGATTAACTGCCATGCTGGTTATTGCTATAATTCCATTAGTGGTACTTGCTGCGCAACCTCTAGGTATTTATGGTTGGATTTTTCCGGTTTTATTAATCGGTATAGGTACATCTGCACACCAAGCTTGGAGTGCTAACTTATTCACAACAGTATCAGACATGTTTCCTAAAAAGGCGGTAGCATCAGTAGTGGGTATCGGAGGTATGGCCGGTGGACTTGGTGGTGTTATTATTTCAAAAGTAGGAGGATGGATTTTTGACCATTATGCTATACTTGGGCATGTAACAACCGGCTATACGATTATGTTTGTATTTTGTGCCATAGCTTATATACTTGCTTGGGGAATAATGAAACTTTTAGTGCCAACATTTAAACCAATTACTGATTTATAATAACCCATGTAAATTAGAATTAATTGAACAGTAAAAAACAGGGCTGTTTAAACCATAAAATATTTAAACATATTAAAGGAAGTAGCAATAAAGACCATACCAGATCATATAATTTATATATAAAGCGCTGGAGTTAAAATTAGCTGCAATAAAGATAAGATGATGCAATTAAACAGAAAAAATACAGGAACAGAAGTAAAACTGCCTATCAAAGTAGTACAATTTGGTGAAGGAAATTTTTTAAGGGCTTTTGTAGATTATGCCATTCAGAAATTAAATAAAGAAGTTGATTTTAATGCAGGTGTGGCAGTCGTTCAGCCAATTGACAAAGGCATGATACAGATGCTTAACGATCAGGACGGATTGTACACTTTGTTTATGAAAGGCGTAAAAAAGGGAGAAGTGATTCAAGAAATTGAATTGATCTCGAACATTGTAAAAGGCATTGATCCCTACGCAAATTTCGACGGATACCTAAGTTTGGCAAAAGAACCTGAATTGCAATTTATCATTTCAAACACTACGGAGGCTGGCATCGATTATGTAAAAAGTGACACTTTGGAAATGCAGCCGCCAAGCTCATTTCCGGCAAAATTAACAATCCTTTTATATGAAAGATTTAAGCACTATAAGGGAGATCCGTCAAAAGGGCTTACCATTATTCCTTGTGAATTGATAAACTATAATGCCGATACGCTTAAAGAAATTATTTTAACCTATAGTGATGATTGGAAACTTGGGGAAGATTTTAAATCCTGGCTTTTAAACAACAGCACTTTTCACAATACGTTGGTCGACAGAATTGTTCCGGGATATCCTAAAGATGAAATCGAAGCGTATAATAAACAATTGGATTATCAGGATAATTTAATTGTTGCCGCGGAAACATTTTTTCTTTGGGTGATTGAAGGCGGTGATGATTTAAAAGAAAAACTGCCGTTTCATAAAACGGATTTAGAGGTAAAAATTGTGGCCGATATGCAGCCGTACCGAACCCGAAAAGTTCGAATTCTCAATGGTGCGCATACTGCAATGGTTCCTTTTTCTATTTTATACGGCAATAAAACCGTTAAAGAATCGGTTGACAATGTTTTTGTCGGTGATTTTATCAATAAAGCGGTTTTTAATGAAATAATCGATACGTTAAATATGGATTTGGATGAATTAAAACTTTTTGCTGATGAGGTTTCGGACCGATTCAGAAATCCGTTTATCAAACATCAATTGTCGGATATAGCGCTTAATTCTATTTCAAAATTTAAAGTTCGTGTATTGCCGAGTTTGTTGGATTATGTGGCAATTCATCATAAAGTTCCAACGCATCTCACATTTTCCATTGCCTGTTTAATTCGTTTTTACAAAGGAACTTGGCAAGGAGAAAAATTACCCGTAAAAGACAGCGATGATATCATAAGCGCTTTTGGTAAAATTTGGGGATTAAGTGATTATCACCAAATAGCAAATACGGTCCTTGAAAACAAGACTTTTTGGGACCAGGATTTAACAAAAATAGACACGCTGCCGCAAGCGATTGCGATGGCTTTGGAGGAAATCGAAACCAATGGAATAGAAAAAGGTTTCGCCAATTTCAGCAAAAAATATTAATAAAAAATTGGATTTATAATGCAAAAGAAGTTAATAAAAGTACATCCTTCAGACAATGTTGCTGTGGCACTGTTGAACTTGACTGCTGGCGATGTTATTCATTTTGAAAATGAAGAAATTAAGGTTGTTTCTTACACAAAAGCCAAACATAAGATTTCTCTAACCAAATTTAATCAAGGAGACAGGATAATTATGTATGGCGTTTTGGTGGGAAAGGCGAATGGAATTATTGAAAAAGGAGATGTTCTTACTGTGAGCAATGTGAAACATGAAAGTGAAAAAGTATTCAAAAAAACAGGAGACATTGGCTGGGAAGTGCCAAATGTTGACAAATGGAAAGACAAAACTTTTTTGGGGTATCAAAGAGAAGATGGACAAGTAGGAACTGCAAATGTATGGCTCTTTTTTCCATTGGTATTTTGTGAAAACAGGAATATAGAGATTTTAAAAGAGGTTTTCGAAAAAGAACTAATGACCCAGCAGGTGAACAGCCACCAGCTATTGCTGCGATCATTGGTAAATAGCGGAAAGGGAATTATTGAAGCATCTGAAAAACCGACTACAGATAATGTATTTGACAATATTGAAGTAAAATTTATTACACATCCGGGAGGTTGCGGAGGTATACGTCAGGATTCTGAAAGTCTGGCCAGATTATTGGCAGGTTATGTAAACAATCCAAATGTGGCAGGCGCAACCGTATTAAGTTTGGGATGCCAAAATTTACAAATTCAAGTCTTTAATGATGCTTTAAAAACCATCAATCCCAATAATAAAAAGCCTGTTTTAATTTTCGAACAGCAGCAAATGGGAACGGTAGATCAAATGCTAGGAGCCATTGTTAAAGAATCTTTTGAAGCCATAAAAATTGCGAACAGCATCCAACGAAAACCATCACCACTATCAAAGTTACGCATAGGTTTGGAATGCGGCGGTTCAGATGGATTTTCCGGAATATCTGCAAATCCAACTTTGGGTTATACTTCAGATTTGTTGGTGGCACTCAATGGTACCGCAATATTGTCGGAATTTCCTGAACTTTGTGGTGTTGAGCAAGAATTGGTAAATAGATGCGTGGAAGAAGAAAAAGCCAATAAATTTTTAACTTTAATGAAGGCTTTTGAAAAATCTGTGGTCGATGCCGGATCAGGATTTGATATGAATCCGTCACCGGGAAATATTAAAGACGGACTTATAACCGATGCCATGAAATCGGCCGGAGCCGCAAAAAAAGGAGGGACATCACCAATTGTTGATGTTTTGGATTATGGGGAATATATTACGAAATCAGGACTTAATTTATTGTGCACACCCGGAAATGATGTGGAAAGCACCACGGCCATGGTAGGTTCAGGCGCAACAATTGTGTTATTTACCACAGGTTTGGGAACACCAACCGGAAACCCAATTGCACCGGTAATCAAAGTTTCATCAAACTCAGAGTTGGCGAATAAAATGAGTGATATTATAGATATAGATACAGGTGCCGTAATTAGAGGTGAAAAAACCATAGCCGAAATGGCAGAAAAAATGCTTGATTTTATTATTGAAGTAGCTAGCGGGACTATAAGAACCAAGGCTGACCTGCTGAATCAAAATGATTTTATTCCCTGGAAAAGAGGTGTTTCACTGTAACAAAAATTAAATGCTTTAAAAAATTGTAAACGAAAAAACCAAGATTCATCATCTTGGTTTTTTATTATCAGTAAAGTTTTTTAAATTATTTGTCCAATAAATTTATTAAGATAGGTTCTTTTACAGATGATTTTCTAATAAGTAATTCAGGTTTCAATACTACTTTTTTCTCTATCTTAAGGTTTTGGGTATTGTTAACTTGCTCTAAAAATACTTTCGCTGCAATTTTCCCCATATCTAAAGGAAATTGTTCAACAGTGCTAATAGAAAGTTCCATAAATTTTGTAAAAGGTTCATTACCAAATCCAACAACACAAATTTCTTCTGGGATTTTAAGGCCATTTGCTTTTATTTCCTGGATAGCGCCAAGTGCGGAAAAATCACTGGCAGAAAAGATGGCATCAGGTCTGTTTTTCATATTTAATAATTCCTTGGTAGCCAATCTGCCTTCTTCAACGTCACTTTTTGTTTCAATAACCAAACTTTCATCAAATTCAAGTCCGTGATCTAACAAAGCTTTCTTGTATCCTAAAAATCGATCTTTATAAATTTCAAATAATCGATCTATGGATAAATGGGCAATTCGCTTGCACCCTTGGTCAATTAAATGTTTCGTTGCTTTATAACCGCCTTCAAAATCATTGATGGTTACAGAGCTTACACCTTCAATATTTTTCTTTCTGTCAAAAAATTCGAGAGGTATGTTTTTTTTAAGCAATCGGTTAAAAATTTCATTTTTTTCGATCTCAATAGTAGAAATAGACATTAAAATACCATCAACTTGCGCATTCATTAAGGTATTGATTTTTTCAATTTCAAGTTCTTCGCTATTATGAGTTTGACAAATAATGACCTGATATCCTTCAGGATGTAACTCATCTTCTATACCACGAATGACCGACGCAAAAAACGCACTATTGATGCGAGGAACAATAACACCCACATTATGACTTTTTCCGCTTTTAAGTGCCAGGGCAAGTGTATTCTGTTTATAATTTAATTTTTCCGCAGTTTCTAAGACTAATTTACGGGTAGCGTCACTTATTTTCGGATTGTTATTCAATGCTCTGGATACTGTCGCGGCAGTAATATTAAGTTCTTTTGCGATATCGTAAATCGTTGTCTTTTTAGTCATTGAATGAATTTTTTAAATACAAATATATCAAAATTAATAAATATTCCTAGGAAACAATATTTTGTGTTATCGATTACCTTAAAAAATACAATCACAATAAAATTAAGGGATGCTTGTAATATTTTGTCAAAATTACACAATATTATGGATGTAAAATTAAAATAATATAATTTATTATCAAGATATGAATAATTATTAACAAAAAATTTGGAAAATATTCACATTTTGTTTACGTTTGTGTAATCGATTACAATAATATTTTTTTCTTACACTAAAATATTTGAAATCTAAGAATTATGAAAAACATTAATTTTTCCAAGAAATTTATTCAGTATATGCTTTTAACGTTAGCACTTTTGCTGGTTTCTTGTAAAGAAGCTAAGGTTGAGCTTGTTGAGAATAATCCTTGGAAAATAATGCAACAAATACTTGATAGTGTAGCGGAACCTAATTTTCCCGATAAGACCTTTAATATTTTAGATTTTGGTGCTGTTGCAGATGGTGTAACTAACAATACTGTGGCTTTTCAAAATGCGATAAAAAAATGTTCAGAAAGCGGAGGCGGTAAAGTAATCGTGCCAAAAGGAAAATACTTGACAGGGGCAATTCATTTAGACAATAATGTGAATCTTCATTTGGAAGAAGAGTCTGAAATTTTATTTAGCACAAATCCACTTGATTATCCAATAGTTCATACTTCATTTGAAGGAATCGAACTTATGAATTATTCCCCTTTAATATATGCGTACAAGAAAAAAAATATTGCGGTAACGGGTAAAGGAATTTTAAACGGACAGGCAAGCAATGAAAATTGGTGGGTTTGGAAAGGACATGAAGTGTATGGCTGGAAAAAGAGAGATCCAAGTCAGCTAAATGAAAATGTTTTGCCACGACTTGCAAAAATGTCTGAAGATAATGTCGATGTTTCTGAAAGGATTTTTGGTGAAGGCTATTATCTAAGGCCTAGTTTTCTTCAGCCATTTGATTGTGAAAACGTGCTTATTAAGGATGTAAAAATTATAAATGCACCTTTTTGGGTACTGCATCCAATAAAATGTACCAATGTAATTATTGATGGTGTTACTGTAGAAAGCCATGGACCAAACAATGACGGCTGTGACCCGGAATATTCAAAAAATGTCATTATCATAAATTGTACTTTTAATACAGGAGATGATTGTATCGCCATAAAAGCAGGCAGGGATGCAGAAGGAAGACGCGTGGCCATAAAAAGTGAAAACATTGTGATTCAAAATTGTAAGATGATTGACGGTCACGGTGGAGTGGTCATAGGAAGTGAGGCTTCTGCAGGTGTAAGAAACGTTTTTGTTGATAATTGTGTGATGGACAGCCCAAATTTAGACAGGGCCATCAGAATAAAAACCAATTCTAAAAGAGGCGGTGTTATTGAAAATATTTATGTCCGAAATTTAGTGGTTGGTGAAGTGAAGGAAGCAGTGTTGAGGATTAATATGTTTTACGATTATTATGGCAACCAAACCGGAGATTTTATGCCTGTGGTACAAAATATTCACCTTGAAAATATTAAAGTAAAATACGGTGGAAAGTATGGTATTTTGGCAAAAGGCTATAAAGAATCTACCATTAAAAATGTGACGTTTAAAAACGTAGTGATAGAAAAAGTTGACAGTCTTTATTCATTGGAAAATGTTGAAAATCTGAAATTTGAAAATACCTATATAAACGGCATACTAATGAAAAACCTGAATAATTAATCAAATATTAACCAAATTAAAATTAAATTATGAACATCAAAGTTTTATTAAAAAAAGCCTTAAAGGGATGTTTTGCAATTTTCCTTTTTATGGGCGTACTCATGGGAAATGAAATTATTGCCCAAGAAGGATCTACTATAAAAGGTGTAATTACAGAGGTTTCGGGCGAAGTGTTGCCCGGTGTAAATATTCTTGAAAAAGGAACACAGAATGGAACTACATCAGATTTTGATGGGAAGTTCAGTATCAAAGTTTCTAAGTCAAATGCTGTTTTGGTAATTAGCTACGTGGGTTTTGAAACTCAGGAAATTAATGTGGCAGGAAAAACCAACATTAATATTTCTTTAAAACCTGATATGGAATCTCTTGATGAAATTGTAGTAATCGGATATGGAACAGCCCGTAAGTCAGATTTAACAGGTTCAGTGGTTTCTGTAACCGGTGATGATTTGAAAAAGCAATCCATAGCAAATGTTGCTGAAGCTTTAACAGGACGTATGGCTGGTGTACAAGTACTTTCTACAGAAGGTTCTCCGGATGCTGAAATTAAAATTAGAATTCGTGGAGGCGGGTCTTTAACGCAAGACAGTTCTCCATTAATTATCGTTGATGGATTTCCGGTAAACAGTATGAACGATGTTTCTCCATCTGATATTCAAAATATTACCGTGTTAAAAGATGCGTCATCTACTGCTATTTATGGTTCCAGAGGTGCAAATGGGGTTGTAATTATTACCACCAAAAGCGGTAAAGATGGTAAAATGGAGGTGAGTTTTAATAATTACTATGGCTTGAAAAAAATAGCAAAAACAATTGATGTTCAGCAACCTGATGATTTTGTTAAGTGGCAATATGAGTATGCATTGCTTGAAGATGATTTACCATCTTATGAAAGATATTTTGGTCAATGGCAAGATTATGATCAATATGTTGGAATGAAAGGAAATGACTGGCAGAAACAGATTTATGGCCGTATAGGTGAAGTTAAAAGCTATGATTTGGGAGTTCGTGGTGGATCTGAAAAAATTAATTACAATTTTAGCTTTGCCAATTATGATGAAAAAACAATTATGAAGGGGTCTGATTTTAAAAGAAACAACTTGTCGTTTGCTTTAAAAAATAAAGCCTCAGAAAAAGTAGATTTATCCTTAACCTTCCGTTATTCTGATACCGAAATAAATGGAGGAGGAGCCAATGAACAAAATGAAATCTCATCAGCCGATGCGCGTCTAAGACACAGTGTTGGTTATTCACCAATCCCTTTGCCTGGTTTAACCACAGACAATACAGATGAAGCGCTTTCAAGTTATTTGGTAAATCCTTTTGTTGCTGTGAACGATAATCAGCGTGAGCAACTTAGAAAAAACTTCAATATGCTTGGTAGTTTTTCTTGGAAAATAATTGAAAACCTTCAATTTAAAACTGATTTAGGATTGGATAATTATAGCAATTTAGATTATCGTTTCTACGGACGATCTACCTATTACGCAAACAACAGACCGGCTGCCGAAAATCAAGGGTTACCTTCATTGGTTTTTAGCGATGGTAAAAGAGAGCGATTTAGAAATGCAAATACGCTAAATTATGACTTTGAAAAAATATTGGGCGATAAACATAGTTTAAAACTGCTTTTGGGACAAGAAATGTTGGTAAATCAAAGCAATGAAGTAACTACTGAAATTCAGGGTTTTCCGAAGTTTTTTGACTTTAAAACTGCCAAAAATCTTACTACGCAAGGTGTGCCACAAGCAGTTGATAACTATTACAGTCCGGATGACAAATTGCTGTCCTTTTTTGGTCGTTTAAACTACGACTATAATAATCGTTACCTTTTTACGGCTACCTTCCGTGCCGATGGCTCAAGTAAATTCTTAGGTGACAATCGTTGGGGATATTTTCCATCTGCAGCAGTAGCCTGGAAAATTAATGAGGAAGATTTTATGAAAGATGTATCTTGGATAGATGCTCTTAAATTAAGGTTAAGTTACGGTGAGGCAGGGAATAATAATATTCCATCCGGACAAACAGTACAGAATTTTCAATCAAATAACACAACATTTATCAATAATGTTAATAATTTTTGGTCCGCCTCAAGCACTTTGGCAAACCCGGATTTGAAGTGGGAAACTACGGTAACACAAAACATTGGGCTTGACTTTGATATTTTAAAAGGTTTTGTAAGCGGTTCTGTAGAAGCGTATAAAAATATTACCAAAGACCTCCTAATAAATTTTCCTGTACCGGGAACAGGTTATTTAAGTCAGTATAGGAATATGGGTGAGACTCAAAATACAGGTGTTGAAGCTTCTTTAAATATTGCTGCAATTAGCAAAGAAGATTATGATTTGAATTTTTCTTTCAATATAGGTTTCAATGAAAATCGTATAAATTCACTTGGAGTTATGGAAGATTTTGGTCAAAATACCAATTGGGCTTCTACACAAATAGGAGACGATTTTGTTATAAATGTTGGCCAGCCAGTAGGTTTAATGTATGGATACCAAAGTGATGGTCGTTATGAAGTATCAGATTTTGATTACAATGCCGGAACAGGAGTTTACACCTTGAAAGCCGGTGTTGTGAACAATACCGCAGTTGTAGGTACCGTTATGCCGGGAACTATGAAATTAAAAGATATTGATGGTGATGGTTTAGTAACCATTAGTGACAATGCAATTATTGGAAATTCCAATCCAAAACATACCGGTGGTATGGCAATTAACGCCAACGCTTATGGTTTTGATTTTTCTGCATCTTTTAACTGGAGTGTAGGAAATGATGTTTACAACGCCAATAAAATTGAGTTTACAACCTCTAATTTAAATGGCCAATACAGAAATCTAAGCACAATAATGGCTGATGGAAGCAGGTGGACAAATTTAGATCCAACTTCAGGTCAATTGGTAACTGATCCTTCTGCATTAGCGGCACTTAACGCCAACACCACAATGTGGTCACCATATATGTCTCGTTTTGTTTTTAGTGACTGGGCCGTTGAAGATGGTTCGTTTTTAAGATTAAACACGGTGACATTAGGTTATTCAGCTCCGGAATCATTGGTTTCAACCATTGGCATTTCTAAACTAAGATTTTACGTTACGGCTAATAATGTTTTTATCATTACAAACTACTCAGGTTTGGATCCTGAAGTTTCGACAAGAAGAAGAACTCCGCTAACGCCAGGGGTGGATTATTCACCATTTCCACGCAGCAGACAGGTGGTATTTGGATTAAACCTTAATTTTTAATTTAAAATTTATTAGAAGATGAAACATATAATAATAATTTTAGGAATAATAGCAGTTGGGTTTTTTGCATCTTGCCAAGATATTACTGATGATTTCTTGGAAGCGCCAGCGAAATCATCTTTAGATGAATCCGTAATTTTTTCTACACCCGGATTGGCCAAAGGAGCTATAGATGGAATTATGGTTCCGTTTGGGGAAACCAACTCCTATAGAGGTCGTTTTATACCTTTTTATGGATTTAATACTGATACAGAAT
>DATIRG010000644.1:0-2423 GCA_035470005.1 Lutibacter sp.
AGATTCGCGCGATCAGGTTTTTTCTTTTTTTTTATATTTAAACTGCTTCCTCCTTTAATATTTCGTTTCAAATTGATTTCTATCATTTATTTTTCTGATTTCTATCACCTTTAAAGTTGATTGTCCTCATTTCAAAAATTCAAATTAAGACTTAATTTGGTTGATAAACCAATTAAATTATTGAGTCATGAAAAAGCTATTTTTATTTTTGAGTATATTTTTAGCTGCAATAAGTTTTAACACTTGCACGCTTGATGATGATGATGATGATAAAACAGATGAAATTATTGGAAAATGGCGGTTAAGCCAAATTTATGTGAAAATAGGCCCGGAATCAGAAAATTATATGCCTACAGAGTGCGAAAAGAAAACAACTATTGAATTTTTTGAAAACGGCACCTACAAGGAAAATGATTTTGAATTTAACGACGATACGAACACCTGCGTAGCGCTTCAACCTATTAATGGAACTTGGGAAAATTTAGGAAACGCTAGGTATGATATTTCCGGTATCGATTTTTCCGATTTTGATATTCCTGGAGCTACCGTTGACATGGAGACAAAAGTTACTTTTGGAAGCAACAAAATGCTGATGGAAATTTCAGGAACCGTCACTTATGAAGGAGTGCAAGTTGCCGTTTTGATAAAAGTCACTTTTATTGACAATGATGATTTTGTGCCAGACACGATTATTGGAAAATGGCGACTTGACCAAGAATTTGTCAACAATGTTGAAGTGAATTTAAGCGCATGCGAAAAAACAATGACCATTCAGTTTTTTGACAACTCAACTTATGAAGAAAAAGATTTTTATGAAAATAATGCGCAATGTGTTGCCGATGAAATAGAAAATGGCACTTGGAGGAGTTTGGGAAACGATATGTACGAAATATCAAAAACAGAAGTCTCCGAATTTAAAGCCACTTTTGCCAACAATAAAATGACGATTGAATTTACAGAAATCGAACAGGGAGAAACCAATTCTGTTAAATATGTTTTTGTAAAAGTCACTACCTAGCGGCCTAAAAAATAAATAGTTTAAAAATTCCTGAACATTTCATATTAAATTATGAAATGTTCAGGCTTATATTTATTTTTTATAAATAACTGCAAACAAAACACCAATTAGGTTGTTATTATTCAAATTTAAAAGGATTTTATTGAATATATAATAGTTTGTTTATCAGTAAGTTATAAATTTTCGATTGATTTTTATCATACAAAGTACGAAATCGTTTTCATAAATTTGTAGCATTATAATTACAATTTTAACAAAGAAATTTATGAAAAAACTTCTATTGGGTAATGAAGCGTTGGCACAAGGCGCCATTGATGCTGGATTGTCAGGTGTTTATGCCTATCCAGGAACGCCATCTACCGAAATAACCGAATATATTCAAAAATCAAAAATAGCACAAGAATTAAAGATCCATTCCTCTTGGTCTGTCAACGAAAAAACCGCAATGGAAGCCGCACTCGGCATGTCATACGCCGGAAAAAAATCGATGGTGGTGATGAAACACGTGGGTCTAAACGTGGCGGCTGATGTGTTTATGAACATGTCAGTTTCAGGAATTAACGGCGGATTGGTGGTTGTTGTGGCCGATGACCCTTCGATGCATTCCTCCCAAAACGAACAAGATTCCCGCTATTATGGCAAATTTGCGATGATTCCTATTTTAGAGCCTTCCAACCAACAAGAATGCTACGACATAACAAAATATGCATTTGAACTGTCCGAAAAATTAGGACTGCCTGTGCTTATAAGATTGGTTACACGATTGTCGCATTCAAGAGCCGGTGTAACTACCGGTGAAAGGATTGCTCAAAACAACGTTCATTTGCCAAAAATTTCAACGCAATTTCAGTTAATTCCAATGCATGCACGTGGCCGATACAAACATTTGGTCGACATTCAGCCAGATATGCTTGCAATTTCAGAAAATAGCGAGTTTAATATTTATCATCAAGGCACCAACAAAACCATCGGAATTATTGCTTCAGGAATCGCCTATAATTATTTGATGGAAAATTTTGAGGATGGCAATTGTCCTTATCCGGTTTTAAAAATTTCGCAATATCCATTGCCAAAAGAACCTATCAAAGAATTGTTTGATTCCTGTGAAAAAATATTGGTATTGGAAGATGGCTATCCTTTTATTGAAGAAGCCATTTCCGACTTTTTAGGCGAAAACAGAAAAGTAATCGGACGTTTAACCGGCGATATTCCAAGAGTTGGAGAACTAAATCCCGATAATATTGCAAATGCCCTGGGAATTGATATCGTGATCAATGACAACCTGCCAAAAGTGGTGATGGGCCGGCCGCCGCAATTGTGTGTAGGCTGCGGACACAACGATTTGTTTAATGCCATTAACGTGTTAAAAAACGAATCGGCAACCCAACAGGTTTTTGGCGATATT
>DATIRG010000645.1:0-1515 GCA_035470005.1 Lutibacter sp.
ATTATGAAAGGAATTTTGTGAGCATACTTTCTGGAAACCATTCCGAGTACACCAAGCGTTGAAGCACAACCGTTGCATCCGCCTTCAACCGCAAGCTTAACAATATTTTCCGGATCGAAATAAACCGGATTTGGTGCAAACGATGCACCTGCAGAATGTTCAATTCCCTGGTCAACAGGAAGAATGGAAACATAACCCGTTCCTGATAATCTTCCGGTGTGGAGGATCCAGTTTAAATTTCTCAGAACATTTGGGGTTCTATCCGATTGCAGATGAACGCGGTCAACAAAATCAGGACCGGGAAGGTTCAACTGTTCCTTGGGAAATTTTGCTTTATAGCTTAAGAGCTCATCAGCTTCTTTGCCTAACAATTCTTGAATCTTTTTTAACATAATAACTCCGGTTTAAATTTTTAAGTTTGGATTATTTGCAATGAATAGCAGTTCAAAAATAAGGTTAAGGTGGGTGGATTTCAATCTTTATTCAAACCAAAATTTTTACATAATGTTAGCTTTTTTAGAGAAGGCTGTGAGTGCTTGTGCATCGCTTTAAAATAAAAAAGGCGGCTAAATGCCGCCCTTAAAATTAGCTAATTAGTTTTAATTTATTATTTCTACAAGTGAGCTTGCAACTGTACGATCATCCTCGTCGAGTAAAAAGACTCTGTAAAAACCAGTTTCTTCAAATTCCATGTCGCTCTCATCATTTCTGACAAAAAAGACATACTTCATATCTCTGCTAATAGTGAAATAAAATTTTTTATAGTATTCAAATTTGCCATTTCTTTCATTGTATTTATCATATTGGATTGCCACTTCTTTTAATCTCAGTTCAGCATCCGATTTAACCATAACTGTAATGTAACCTTTTGTGAATCTGTCACTGACTCCTATTTCGCCATCATAGTCATCATATCTTTCGCAGAAGTACATAACTGGTTCCGACTGAGCAAATACATTTGAGTACATTGCAAGAAATAACAGAAACATTGAGAAGATAAGCAAGTAGTTTGGTTTTTTCATTATAGTCTCCTTTTTGAGTTTAATAATAAGTTAGTTAATTGACCTTACTATGCTAAAAATCGTACCGAATTCTATGAATTAATTATCCACAAAACAAAATAAAAATTAGATAAAGTAAGAGAGTCCAGCTAATTTTTACCTGATTTTTGAAAAGCTGGATAAGAATTACAAACCTATCATTAATGAACGAACTTTTTCGATACTCAAAAATATTTTAGCCCTCGGATGAAAAAATCCATTTTTAATTGACTAAATGCAAGTGGCGATAAAATTTTTATTCAGTAAAAAGTAATTGATTCTCATTCCATATATTTGAAATAATAAAGTAATCAATTTAATGTTTAATATGAATGAAAAGCTTCTTAGAATTTGTAATTGGTGTAACCAGCCGTCGGTTATTATCTGGGTACACGGACACGGTCAATGTTCTGTATGCAAAATAAATGTTGACGAATGCTGCAGAGGTGAAGAAGCCCAACCTACAACCCACTCC
>DATIRG010000646.1:0-1708 GCA_035470005.1 Lutibacter sp.
TTTTATACCAATGGATTTACTCTGAATATCACAACGATTCTGTGCTACCGCTTGGCTTCTGGATTTTCAGCACCATTGGTTCGTTAATGATTTTTATTTATTCAATTCCCCGACTAGATCCAGTTCTGTTTACCGCGCACAGTTTAGGTCTTTTTATGTATTCCCGAAATATTCTGCTGCACTTTGGCAAAAAAGGTCTTTTTTCGAAACTGAGTAAAATACCATCCATTAAAAATATCATTGCAAAAGTTTCAGATAAAATAAAATAGTGCATTTCAACAGGCCAATTCCGATTCTGATAGTTAATTTGTATCATTGCTGTCCACTTAAAACAAGTTGAGTGACAGCTGTTTATAATCAGGTTCTTTGACATTATTGTAATCTAATTTTTCAAATAGTTCATTTACAGGGGTTTTGTCAATCAAAGAGATGCCTAAAACCTGTAATATTTCGTAAGTAGATCGGTCGATTTTAAGGTCAGATCCAACTATGGCTACTAAGCAATACGAAATTATTGCACAATAAATTTGTATCCGAACAGCATTTTCCGATGTTCCCCAAAAGGACTTTATTTTTAAATGTTGTTTTATCCATTTGAAAAATAATTCCACCAACCAACGTTTTTTATACAACATAGCAATTTCTGTTGCTTTTAGTTCCATGATGTTTGTCAGAAAAACAAAAGTTCGTTTGGTTTCCCCGTCATAGAACTTGACCCTGCGCAATTTTTCCGGATAGTCTTTTGACGCATAAAACCCAGTGAACTTGCCTATTTGATCGTACAGCACACCAGTGGATTTATCGACTTTGTTTGAGTAAATGCGCCTAAACTTTAGGTTCGATTTTCCCCGGGTAACAAAAAATGCAGAGAGCTTTGTGATATAATAAAGCCTCTTAAAATCAATGTAGCCCCGATCGAAAATATAATAGGCACCCGTTTCATATGGAATCAGATCCATTGCATTTACATCATTGACAGTGGCTTCTGTAATGTGGATGAAAGTGGGGATTTGGGTCACCACATCGTACAGCGTGTGAAGCTTTATGCCTGCTTTATTTTTTCTGAATTTGGCCCACCAAAAAACACTCAGGCATAAATCAATTGTTGAAGAATCGAAAGCATAGACCTTGCCTTTTATCATAAAATCATCGTTGGCTCGTTTCTTTCTCGCTATGTCGATAAGATGATAAGCAAATTCTTCAAATATTTTACTGCTGCGTTTCTCATTTGCCTTGGCAAGGTTACTCCTGGTAACAGTTTTTCCAAAACCAAGATGATATGTTTTCTTACTATGTGCATCAATAATTACAATCAGATCGCGTAAACTATCCCGGTTTGTTAATTGACCAAAAACCATGCACAGTAATTGGTTCCAGCATGTGAAATGCTTGACGTACCTATTGCCCTTATATTTCTCAACCAATCTGTCAAAAACGCGTTGTGGCAAAAATTCAATTAATTGCGCGAAAACATATTTACCATTATTCATAAAACTAATTTTTTAGCCTTTGAACTTAGCATTTCAAATCGTCACGCAACATAAAAGTGCTAAAAGCCTTAGATTACAAGTATTTCAAAGAACATATTTAATATTTTAATGGACATTAATGATTTAACTCAATTATTTAATTTTCAATTTAAAAAATTGCCATTATAACAGTTTAAGTTTTTTTCAATTTTTCAGTTTTTCAATTTAACAATTTCTCA
>DATIRG010000647.1:0-3924 GCA_035470005.1 Lutibacter sp.
TATCTTCAGTTCTTACATCTAAATCATTTCTTATGCCATTTTCTTGGTAAAGTTCCATGATTTTGTTGTACTGCACTTGCATCTCAATTTCTTTGGCATCCATTGCTTCATGATACGCAACATTTTGAGCTTTTAAACCTGAAATAATAGCTTCTGGCGTAGAAGGATCAGCTATGTAAGCTTCTAAATCAGCGATAGCAGTTTCTAAATTAGCTTTTGCAGCCATGTTGGTAGCAACATTTCCTTGTAATTGAGCTAAGTAAAATTCCCAAGAAACATTACCATTTTGCATTAATTCGGCACTGGCTAAATCAGCTTGGGCCTCTAACAAATCTTGCATAAGACCATTTGCATGTTGCATCCAATTTGCATAATTGTAAGCATAACCAACAGCAATTTGAGCACCTGCAGCTTCCATAGCAGCCATTGCAGCAGCCATTTGTGTTTGGAAAGTAATTTGGGCAAGCGCTAAGGCATTTTGTGCTGCGGCTACATTTAAATTAGTTTGAGCAACCAATTGTAAAAGCAATTGTTCTTGTACCAATTCATTTTGAGCAGTTTCTGATTCATAACGCGCAATTTGCGCTAACATGTATGCTGTTTGAGCATCAGTGTAACCAGCGTTGGCAAGCAATTGAGCTACTTGAGCAGCAGTCAAGTCTTCAAGCGCAGAAGCTTGAGCCAAGATCATTGCAGCCTGAGCATCAGTTAAACCTGCTTCAGCAATTAAACCAAGTACTTGAGCAGCTGTCATATCGGCAAGTGCTTCTGCTTGTGCCATAATCAATGCAGCTTGAGCATCAGTTAAACCAGCATTTGCAATTAAAATTGCTAATTGGCCCGCAGCTAAATCTTCATTTACCTGTGCGTCAGATGCAGCTTGTGCCTCAACAGCGTTCGCTTGTGCCAACAACAATGCGGCTTCAGCATTTTGCACACTAGCCTGTGCAGCAATTAAATCAGCTTGAGCCTCATAAATGGCCTCAACTAGAGGTGAAACTTCGTTGTCTATACAAGACGTAAAGCTTACACTAAACAGGGTAGTCATCATCAGGACTACCGACAATTTTTTTAAATGTTTCATTTTGTAACTTTTTAATTAATATTCTTTGAAATTTAAATAGGTCAATAAACTTATATTTTGATAAGTTATTAACAAAACTACATATATAATTTTTATTATGCAATAATGATTTATTAAAACCACTCATTTTTAATAACAAAAGGATGGTGCTTTATGAGATTTACATATAAAATGTTAAATTATAAGTAGTTATGTAGGGTATTTCTGGTTGTTTATTTTTAAAATTGTGGTTTAATTAGATGAATTTAGCTATAATGTACCCTGTTTTAATGATTATTTAGCTAATTTTTATCTTTTATAAACAAGTCTTAAAGGATGAAATCGATAGTTAAGGCATAAAAATCTTGTAAACGTGATATTTGTTACCTTTTCTAATTTTTTTTAATATAGTTTCACGGCTTTTTTTGAAGTTTTTGGTTACTATTTTATTTGGCTATAATGTATTAATTTTCAGTGTTGAAGCTGGTTTAGGGTTTGATGTAATGCATTAAAAAAATTTTAAAAAGGTTGAAAAATGGCGGTTTTACGCATTTTACAGTTAAAATAGGCCCAAATATTGTCAAAAACCAGCCAATCAATTTATTTGGAGATTTCCAGACTTTTCAGAAGAAAAAAATAGGATGAATATTGCCTTCGTTTAAACGGAAGAAACAGAAATTCTCATTTTACTTGTTATCCGGCTTAAGAAAACATTTTACAAAGACTATTAAGAAATCAAAATAAATAATCGTTTCGAACGAGATGCTTGCACCAGCGAGATTAAAATCACGCGAATAATTGTGATATAATATATAGGTATAGGAATAACCAAGGGACAATGATTTTGGAAACAATAAAGAAGCATATCTTTCGTCTCCCGTCTTCCGTCTCTAACTCCATTTTTCAATACCAACGTTTTTTATTTTTTTTGGAAGCATCGGATTTTCGGCCTTTTTTGGGTTTAACGCCAAGTTTTCTGTAGATTTCTGGTTTTGCGTTTTGATCTAATGGATACGGATGGTCCTCCATCACAGGAATTATGGTGTTAATTAATTTTTGAATGCCCTGGATGTATATTTTTTCATCGGCGGCACAAAATGAATAGGAAGCGCCCGTATTTCCAGCCCTGCCGGTTCTGCCAATGCGATGCACGTAAGACTCCGGGATGTTTGGAATGTCAAAATTAATAACGGCATCTAAATTATCGATGTCAAGTCCGCGGGAGGCGACATCAGTGGCGATTAAAACGGAAACCGCTTTATTTTTGAATCTGTTCAAGGCTTCTTCGCGGTCGGCTTGGGTTTTGTCGCCGTGTATGCTGGTTACTTTAAAATCATTTTTGCGCAACATTTTTTCCAATTTATCCACGCCAAACTTGGTGCGCCTAAAAATAAGTATGTCACCTTTAATGGTGTTCCTTAATAAATGGAGACACAATTCCATTTTTTTTGTTTTAGGAACATAATACAATATTTGGTTGATGCCCTGTGCAGCAGCATATTGTGGCGTTACGTCTATTTTTTCAGGATTTTTTAAAATGGTTTCTGCCAATTCAACAACTTTGTGTGGCATTGTGGCCGAAAACAGGGCTATTTGTTTGCTTTTCGGGCACAAACGTTCAATTTTTTTAACATCATCAATAAAGCCCATATCCAGCATGAGATCGGCTTCATCCAAGACCAATGTTTCAATAAAAGACAAATTCACAAGTTCCTGTTTGTGCAAATCCAATAACCTGCCCGGCGTGGCAATTAAAATATCAACACCATTTTTTAGCAACGCTACTTGCGGATCTATGGCAGTGCCTCCAAAAACAACGGCGGTTTTTATATTGGTGTACTTCCCGTATTCTATAAAACTTTCTTCAATTTGAATGGCCAATTCACGGGTCGGACTTACCACCAACGCCCGTATTTTTTTACCTTTTTTTGAAGGATCTTGTTTATCGAATAAGCTTTGCAAAATAGGCAAGGCAAACGCAGCAGTTTTACCGGTTCCTGTTTGTGCAGAAGCAATCACATCCTTTTTTGCCAATAGCAGCGGAATGGTTTGCACCTGAACAGGCGTAGGAAATTCATAGCCTTTTTCTGAAATTGCTCTTAAAATATGTTTGTTTAACTGTAAGTCTTTAAATTGCATAGGTTTTGTTTAAAACAAGATTTTGGCAAAGGTACGCAAAAGCCCTCAAGCCCCCGAATAGGGAATTAAAAAATTTGGAAGACCGAAGACGGGAGACAGAAGAATGACAAAAATCCTTTTTTGTTCAGTTGAGCTCGTAACTTCATGAACATAGTCACAAGTACAATCGCCAGCAAGAGAATCAATAAATTGGATTTGAACTTTATAAAGCAGATGTATAGTATATTTAGGATTAAAAATTATATTTGTATAGCTAAAGCAGGATTTATTAATTAAACTGTATAGTTATTTCAGGACGGGTCACAAGGAAGGGTAAAGGGAGGATACTCCGTACATACTCCATACATAGTGTTATAGTAGTGTTATAGTCACTATAACACTCGGGCTAAAAATTGATCAAAAAAGACCGGGTAAATAACACTGTTTTTGGCTCCAAAAAGGGTTAGAAAAAAACTCCCAAAAAACAAACTGTTTAAAATTTAGCTTTTGTTAGCGGGAGCGTCACGCTCGTGTCTGTGAAAACATGACGGGTACGAGCTGGAAGCTCGCGCCAGCGCTAGGATTTAAAAAAATCAAAACTCAACAAATAACCTATAAAATAACGTTTTACAAAGCTTTCGGCAATTCTTTAAAACCCATATTATACAAGGTAAAGCCAAAAATATCGGCATATTGTTCAATGGTTTTGGAAACAGGTGTTCCTGCTCCGTGTCCGGCCTTGG
>DATIRG010000648.1:0-3535 GCA_035470005.1 Lutibacter sp.
TTCATAATCGTTGATGTTTTCTTTGTCTGAAAAGGAAGAAACTGCCTGTACAACACCAAAAGCACCTAGGTTTGAGAAGATATAAACAGCCACAAAATAAACGATGGTAGTGGTTCCCAATTGGTCAACAGACATTAGGCCCAATAAAATAAAACCTGCCTGCGCAATGGATGAGTAGGCCAAGAATCGTTTCAAATTTTGTTGTCGTATTGCAAATAAGTTACCAATAAACATGGTGGCAATTATTACGGCATAAATAATATTATTCCAAACCGGCATTAAAACTCTAAACACGGTGAATAAAAGTATCATTAAAATAAGTACGGCAGCTCCTTTTGAAATAACCGACAAATAGGAAGCAACATTGATTGGCGCTCCTTCATAAACATCTGCAGTCCAAAAATGAAATGGCGCCATAGAAATTTTAAATGCCAAACCTGAAAAGAAAAAGATGAATCCTAAAATTGAAAGATTGGAACTTGTCAATATTTCAGCCATCGCATCAAAATAAATGGTTCCGGTTGTTGCGTACAATAATGAAATACCGAATAAAGCTGCACCTGAAGCCAATGCCGATGATAAAATATATTTAACGGCGCCTTCAGCAGAGATTCTTTTATAAGTATCGTAAGCAACCAAAGCGGCAACAGGAAGTGTTGTCAATTCCAGACCGATATAAAACATTAAAAAATCACCTGCGGAAATCATAAAATAGGTTCCAAGCAGTGATGAAATAATCAGCATAAAAAATTCTGATGCTTTATTTTGATCAACCACTTTTTCTTTAAGCCAGTCGGCCGATTGCAGCAATAAAATTAAAACACCCAAACTTAAGGTTGTTTTAAAGAAATATAGCAGCGCATTTGTCCTGAACGAGCCGCCAAATAATTCACCCGATTCCAAAGGTAAAAAACCCAATGCGGTGTTGATGGCCAATAAAATGATCGCAAATGGAATTACGGCTGCTTTTTGTTTTTTGTTAGAAAATATTTCGAATATGATTAGCAATAATAAAATGGCCAATAATCCTATTTCCGAGCGCATTAGTAGAAAACTTTCTAAATTCATGTTGTTTAATTTTTATAATAATCGTTCAAGAAACGGTTGAAGACTTTCTTTTATCATTTCACTTAATCCCAATGGCAAAACACCAATTAATATAACCGGTATCAGCAACAATATCAATCCGGTTTTTTCGAACCAGGTTGCTTTAGGCAAATCTTTATATTCTTCATTAGATAAAGGTCCCATCATAATTTTACCAACCATTCTTAAAATGTAAACGGCAGTTACCACAATGGAAGAAACAACCACAATGGTCAATATTCTGCGGAACATATCAGGATGCTGAAAAGCGCCGACAAATACGGTCATTTCAGCTACAAATCCACTGAAGCCAGGTAAACCTAAATAAGCCAAACCGGTAATTACATAAATGGCGCCTATAAAAGGCAACACTTTCATAATACCGCCCAGTTTTGAGATTTCACGCGTATGCGTTCTTCCGTATACCATTCCGATTAAAGCAAAGAACATGGCCGTTAACAATCCGTGTGACAAGGATTGAAGAATGGCGCCGGTCCAGGCTGTTTTGTTAAACATTAATAAGGCGAATAAAACGAGCGACAAATGGCTTACGGATGCATAAGCATTCACGTATTTTAAATCTTTCTGCATCACGGCACCGAAAGCTCCGTAAATTACACCGAAAGCGGACAGGATCAAGAAAAAGTCGGCCCAGTTTAAAGCGCCTTCAGGCAATAAATACATCGCAATTCTGAATACACCATAACCTCCCAGTTTCATCAGCACACCTGCGTGTAACATGGAAACGGCAGTTGGTGCGGAAGCGTGACCCGAAGGTGACCAGGTATGAAATGGAAACAAGGCCCCGATAACAGCAAAACCTATAAATGTCAATGGATAAAATATGTTTTGTGCGGCTACAGGAATGTTTACCTGCGCTATTTCAAAGATGTTAAAAGTTAACGGACCGCCATCGGCATTTGAATTGAAATAAATACCCAAAATTCCTACGGATAAGACGGCAGAAGCTCCCATTAACATCAGCGTTAATTTCATGGCCGAATTCTCTTTTGGTCCCGAACCCCAAATACCTATTAGCAGATACATTGGTATCACGGCTATTTCATAAAACACGAACATCGTAAACAAGTCGGTAGAAATAAAGAATCCGAAAACACCCGATGACAAAGCGATCAGCGATATGAAAAATTCCTTCGGCAAATCATCAATTTTCCAGGAAATAAATACACCGGCCAACAGCACAACTGCGGTTAAGGCAATCATCACCACCGAAATGGCATCTACACCAATACTGTAATGAATATTAAAAGTTTCGTACCAGACAACATCTTTGGTAAAAACCATAATGTCCGTATTTACAGCACGCTCTTTTATATAAGCAAATATTAAGTTTATGGACATGGCAAACTGAATTCCCATTCCCACTACCGATATCAATCTGGCTTGTTTTAAGTCCTTAGCAAAAAATGTTAAAGCCAAAACAATTAAAATCGGCACTATTACAAAAAGTGATAAAATATCCATTGTATTAAATTAATTTATCCATATATAAAAAACAACCATCGCAATCACAACAATACCGCCAACAAATGACATGGCATAATCCTGTAATTTACCCGACTGCATTCCCTTAATTTTATTTGAAACGGAAACAGTGACATTTCCGATGCCGATCATTGAACTGTCCACAACATTTTTATCGAACCAAGAAGCAGAGAAAGCCACAACTCCAAAAAGTATTTTCTTTGTGACGAAGATGTATAATTCGTCGAAATATAGTTTGTTGTAAATCCATTTATAAATGAAGCCAAAAGCATTTGCGAATTTTGTAGGCAAATCACTTGGTTTTTTATAGAAAATAAACGCGATGATAATTCCAATAATTCCTACTGAGGAAGCGATTGCGGCCAAAGGCAGATTTAAATGCGCTTCAAATGGCGTTAAATCTGCAGTCACAAATTGACTGAAAGGAATGTACCCGGCAAAAATACTCATAAATGCTAAAAAGATAAGCGGAATCGTCATTGAAAGCGGTGATTCATGCGGCGTGTGTTTGTATTTTCTGTCTTCACCCCAAAATATGTTAAAATACAATCTGAACATATAAAAAGCAGTCAAGCCGGCAACAAAAACACTGCTGAAATAAATCAGTTTATTGCTTTCAAAAGCTGCTACCAATATTTCGTCTTTACTGAAGAAACCCGCAAAACCAGGGAAACCTGCAATGGAAAGTGATGCAATTAAAAAAGTGATGTGTGTAATTGGCATATATTTTCGTAAGCCGCCCATATCTTGCATATAATTGCTGTGGACTGCGTGAATTACTGATCCTGCACCCAAGAATAACAAGGCTTTAAACATCGCGTGCGTAAACAAATGGAACATTGAAGCCATATATCCCAATCCTTCATGTCCTTCATATTTTGAAACGCCCAAGGCCAGCATCATATAACCAATTTGAGACATGGTGGAAAATGCCAAGACTCTT
>DATIRG010000649.1:0-2710 GCA_035470005.1 Lutibacter sp.
CCTTGGTAGGTAAACACATATTTTTCAGGCCAAAGTCTTGAAATTGCTGTTGCCACTGCAGGTGCGCGTCCGTGAGCAGCTTGTGTCATATCGATATTCATAAAATCATAAGCCAAAACAGAACAGCCAACCGGTGCAACACCGATTACATCTTCTGAAATACCCATTTCATCAATGACTTCCATCGTTAAATTGTGCGCAGTGCCATGACCACAACCCGGACAGTAAGACAGGGCGTTGTTGGTCATTAATTTTGTTTTACAGAATACTTGATTCTCTGGTCTTATGATGTCTGATACTTCCATTTTTAATAATTTTTTGTTCTAAAGCTTCTAAAATTTCTTCCGGTGTGTGGATAATTCCTCCGGTTCTTCCAAAATGTTCAACGGGTACTTTAAATTCAACGGAAAGTCGAACATCTTCTACCATTTGACCTGCATTTAATTCAACGCTTAAAATTCCTTTAACCTGATCGGCTAAATCGAAAAGTGCTTTTTTCGGATAAGGAAATAAAGTTATCGGTCTTAATAAACCTACTTTTATTCCTTTTGCTCTTCCCAACTCAACAGCTTTTTGTGAAATTCTTGCACTTGACCCGTAAGCAACGATTAAATATTCAGCATCATCGCAGTTTATTTTTTCAAAACGCAAGTCCTCTTTTTCCATTTGTTCGTATTTTTTCATAAGTCTGCGAACTCTGGCTTCCATTTTTTCAGATTGTAAATCAAGCGATGTGATGATGTTGCGTTCTCTTCCTTTTTTGCCAGTAACCGCCCAATCGCCACTTTTTGCAATCAGTTCCTCATTCGTCATTCTTGGTTTTTGTGGTTTTAGCACTACTTTTTCCATCATTTGGCCAATCAATCCATCAGAAAGAATTAAAACGGGAGCGCGGTATTTAAAGGCGATATCAAAAGCATCTTCAACAAAATCGGCCATTTCCTGAACCGATGCCGGTGCCAACACATACAATTTGTAATCTCCGTGTCCGCCACCTTTTACCGATTGAAAATAGTCGGCTTGTGAAGGCTGGATTGTTCCCAATCCCGGTCCGCCACGCACAACATTTACAATTACGGCAGGCAATTCTGCACCTGCCAAATAGGAGATTCCTTCCAGTTTTAGAGAAATTCCCGGGCTTGATGAAGAAGTCATCGCTTTCTTTCCGGTGCTTGCTGCACCATAAACCATGTTGATGGCCGCTATTTCACTTTCAGCCTGTAAAACAACCATTCCGGTCCTTAACTCAGGACGTTCGGTCATTAAATATTCAATAATTTCTGTCTGTGGTGTAATCGGGTAACCAAAATAACCATCAACTCCAGCCCTAATTGCAGCTTCAGCCAATGCTTCGTTACCTTTCATTAATTTTAATTCTGACATTCTTCGCAGTGTTTAATTGGTTATTCTGAAACTTTTATTCTATAAACAGAGATTGCTCTGTCTGGGCAAACCACGCCGCAATTTGTGCAGCCTGTGCAAGCTTCAGGGTTTTTCATGTAAGCATAGTGATAGCCTTTTCTGTTCACGTCAGTTGACATGCCAATCACGCCGTCTGAACAAACAGGAATACAAACTTCACAGCCCTTGCAGGTTTGTGTGTCAACAACTATAGCTCCTTTTACTTTTGCCATATCAATAAATTTATATATGATTACTATACTGTAATTTTATTATTCTCAAAGATATGGGTTAAATATTGTAAAAAGAATGACAAATATCAATAGATGACCGTTGTCATAATCTTTTTTTAGATTTTAAATATAACATCAATAAAAAAAACACCTAAATAGGTGTTTTTTTTGAATATTTAAAAAATGCAAGATGTGTTACATTAATATAAAGGTTTGTATTTTGTTGGATTTGCCTCATTCATAATGCTGTAAATGGCCTCAAAAATATCTTCTTCATTTGGTTTTGAAAAATAATCGCCATCCGTTCCGTAAGCTGCTCTGTGCGGTTTTGCGGTTAACGTAACAGGTTTGCTGTCCAAATATCCATAGGCATTTTGTTTTTCCATAATTTCATTCAACAGATAAGCGGAAGCGCCTCCGGGAACATCTTCATCAATAATGATTAAACGGTTTGTTTTTTGGATACTTTTCACCACATCTTTATTGATATCGAAAGGTAACAGACTTTGAACATCAATCAATTCAATGTCAATATCCACCTGTTTTAAACTATTTACAACATCTTCCACCAATTTTAAGGTGGAACCGTAAGAAACTACGGTAATGTCAGTTCCGGTTTTAATAGTTTCAACAACACCGATGGGTGTTTTAAATTCGCCTAAATTGTTGGGGAATTTTTCTTTAAGCCGGTAGCCGTTTAAATTTTCGACAATTAACGCAGGTTCATCACATTCCAACAAGGTATTGTAAAATCCGGCGGCTTTTGTCATATTTCTTGGAACCAAAATATTCATTCCTCTTAACAAATGCACAATAGCGCCCATTGGCGATCCAGAATGCCAGATCCCTTCTAAACGGTGACCACGGGTTCTTACAATTAATGGTGCTTTTTGTTTGCCTACGGTTCTGTAATGCAGCGTAGCCAAATCGTCACTCAATATTTGAATGGCGTATAATAAATAATCAAGATATTGAATTTCGGCAATTGGACGCAATCCTCTGAGCGCCATTCCTATTCCTTGTCCAATGATCGTAGCTTCTCTGATTCCGGTATCGGCAACTCGAAGTTTTCCGTA
>DATIRG010000650.1:0-3177 GCA_035470005.1 Lutibacter sp.
GCTACCAGCTGTTTTCTTAACGCTCTGTCCCCCTTTGGGGGCTAGGGGGCCTCATAGATCGTCAACCCTTTGCCCTTGTATTCCTGAGTGATTAAAAATTGTACTTTTCTGCTGATTTGTTCTTCAATTTTAAAAGCCAGCTGTTCTATGTATTCTGTGTTCAGGGCATCGCCTACAATCACTACTTCTATGGTTCCCGAATCGTTTCCGTCGGCATAATCGCCTATCACGATAATCTTTTTTACTTCGCCCATGCGCTCCAGTATCATGACCACAATGGCATCGAGTCCCAGATGCTGGAAAACTATTTTTTGAAGGGTGGCGAATAAAGGGTGTTTGGTGTTGGCTTTGTAAGAAATGCGGTTTTGTATCGCTTCTTTTTCCAGGTAACCGGCTTCGGAAAGGTTGTTGAGTTCTTTACGAATGGCGTTGGTGGATTCGTTCATCTCCTCGGCCAAACCGCGTAAATGTCCCATGTTGGCTGCGTTTATGAAAAACTTTACCAGGATGCGGATACGCGTTTTTGAAGTGATTAAGGATTCTAGCATTGGTTAGTACGGTTATTGAGCAACAAAAGTACTCATTTTTTGTTAATGGGCAAGTTTTATGGGGAAAAGGTTGGTGGCATTTCGGCAGTTTGGGACGGGTTTCTTAGGGGCAGTGCGTTAGTTAGGGACAGGTTGCCACGTCGGATTGCTGAAGCTACGCTTCAGTAATCCTCCTCGCAATGACGCGGTTTTAATGGGCTTTAGAGAAGTGCAATGACTAAATGTATTTGGTCTTTCACCTTCATTCTTTACACACCCCAGCCCCTCTCAAGAGGGGAGTTAATCGTGGTGGCTCTAAATTTTTAACTTCCGACTTCGGGCTTCCGTCTTCGGACTTTCATAATTAATCATTTAAATCTTCAATACTGCTTGCTGCGTGAAAAGGAATTACGGTTATGTCATTGCTTCTTTTTTGGGAAATATTGCCGCCATAAACCACATAGCCCATATTTTGCTGCGTTATTTTTTTCCAATAAAGCAATCCTTTGAAATAATTGGCGGTGACTGTTTGTCCGGATTTAATTTCGATGGGCGTCAGGATTGATGCGTTATCCAGCAACAAATCAATTTCATTTCCCATGCTGTCTCTCCAAAAATAAAGATTGCCCGCCTTGGCTTTATTAAATCTGGTTTTTAGCATATCTACCACAATCATGTTTTCAAAAAGCGCCCCTCTAAAAGGATGCAAATCAATTTGATCGCTATTTTGAATCCCCAATAATGCTGATGCCAAGCCAGTATCGTAAAAATATAATTTCGGCATTTTAACAATACGTTTGTTAAAATTTTTATGGTAGGGCTGTAAACGAAACAATACAAAACTTGTCTCCAAAACGCCAATCCATGCTTGAACGGTTTTGTTGTCCACGCCAACTTCTGACGCCAAACTATTCATATTTAACAACTGTCCTATTCTTCCTGCACAAAGTCTTAAAAAACGTTCAAAAGTGATTAGGTTGGTGATGTTTTTTATCAAACGAACATCACGCTCAATATAAGTTCTTATATAATTGGCATACCATAATGTTGGATCTGTGGCTGTGCTATACAATGAAGGGTAACCGCCTTTAAATATATGCTGGTTTGCCGTGCTTTCTTTCTCATTAATTTCTTTTAAGGTTAACGGCAATAAATTAAGGTAGCCTACTCTTCCCGCCAAACTTTGTGAAATGTTTTCCTGCAGTAAAAAATTGTTTGATCCGGTTAGTATAAATAGACCATTTACAGGCGAATCATCTAAAATTTGCTGTAAATAAGAAAAAATTTCAGGGACTCTTTGAACTTCATCAAACACCGCCCCATTCGAATAATTGCTTAAAAAACCTCTTGGGTCTTCTAAAGCATAGCGTCGAATGTCGGGGTTTTCAAAATTAACGTAGGCCTTGTCACTAAATACATATTTAACCAAGGTTGTTTTTCCGGATTGCCGAGGTCCCACAACAGCTACCGCTTTAAATTGTGATGCTAAAACTGCCAATTGTTTTTCCGCTTCTCTTTTTATCATAATACAAATATATACAATATTGGAATTGAATTCCAATATTGTAGTGTTTTTTTTGTCATAAACCAGTGAGCGGCCAAGGACATTTTGGTAGTTCACAACAAATTCTTATGGGATTGCGTTAGTTCTGGACAGGTTGGTTAGGGTGATTTTGGTAGTTCACAACAGGTTGCCATACCGAAATCCCGATAGCTATCGGGATCGGCACAGGCTTCGGATTTCTTCGGCTTAGCGGCATTTCGGTAGTTAGGGACAGGTTGCCGCGTCGGATTTTTTGGCTTCGCCAAAATAATCCTTCCTCGCAATGACGCGGTTTTAATGGGCTTTTGAGAGTCGCAATGACGCGGTTTTAGAGATGTTTCTGTGTTAAATGTTCTAATAAAATTGAATTTAAATCTTTGCAATATCAATTCCCCCTTTGGGGGTTAGGGGGCCCTTATTTCTCAAAAGGATGTTTTGCCAGTGGTTTCAGCACAAAGGGATGGTAATCGCCTTTTGGGCCGATGGGTTGCGCGTGGCGGATGCTGTGCACAATTTCAATGGCCTGGCGTGGCGCTTCCAATCCGTACCCTTTGCCCGCAATGATTTCCTGATAGGAAACGGTGTGCAAATCGGTAAAACCGCCGCTGAATTCGAGTTCTTCGCCTTCGATGGTGATGGAGCGGTAGGTGGTTTGTCCTTTGGCCTTAACGGCATCGGGCAATACGTCATAATTGGTGGATAAAAACCAGCGTACCCGTGCTTTTTCAAATTCCAGATAACCGGCAGCGCGGTCGTGCGTATTAACGTGTACAATATTTTGCTTAAGGTCGCCAAAAATCCAGGACAGCATATCAAAAAAGTGAACGCCTATGTTGGTGGCAATACCACCCGATTTTGTGATGTCGCCTTTCCAGGAGGTGTAATACCAATGGCCGCGTGACGTTAAATAGGTTAAATCCACGTCGTAAATCTTGTCTTTCGGACCGGCGGCAATTTTTTCACGCAAGGCGATGATGCTTGGATGCACGCGCAGTTGCAGGATATTGTATACTTTTTTGCCGGTTTCTTTTTCTATATTGGACAGGGCATCGATGTTCCAGGGGTTGAGTACCAAGGGTTTTTCGCAAATTGCATCGGCACCCTGAC
>DATIRG010000651.1:0-2576 GCA_035470005.1 Lutibacter sp.
ACCAATTGTTGTCTGAAAGAAGAGCGGCAGCAGTTAGAGATTATTTGATCACAAATGGCATCAATGCTGACAGATTAAAAACCGTAGGTTTCGGAGAAAGCAAACCAGTTGATACCAATGCAACACCAGCAGGTCGTCAAAATAACAGACGTACTGAAGTTACTTTGGCCAACTAAATAAAAATAACTTTTATATATTAAAAGTGAAAAATCGTCTAAAATTAATTTTTTAGGCGATTTTTTTATAGAATTATTTTTAAGTCTTTTTCTGAGTTTAAAAAATCAAAAGTTGATAATTAAAAGAATTAAAATAGTTAAGTAAAAGCCATTTCAATTGAAATGGCTTTTATATTTTTATAGGAAATATAAAAATCAGACAAAATGGGCCTTGCGGAACAAGATTCAAGCACCAACGAAAATATATGAAACGAGCACAACAAATTTTTATACACAGTAGAATGATTAATAGCGAACAGCATCTGTACCAATAAAAAATAAAATATAAACAGATGAAATCATTTATCTCAAGCGTTATCGATGATGTCTTAAGCAAACACCAAAGTTTCAATAATTTAATATTTGTACTTCCAAGCCAACGGTCATGCGTATTTTTAAAAGAAGAAATTATAGAAAAAGCACCAAATTCCGGTTTTCTTCCAAAAATAACAAGCATTGAAAATTACATACAGGAATTGGCAGATATCTGCCTTATTGATGCCACACAACTGTTATTCGAATTTTACACCATTTATCAGCAAAATATCCCCAAAGAAAACAGGGAGTCTTTTGATGCTTTTTCGCAGTGGGCCGCTATTGCCTTGCACGATTTTAATGAAATTGACAGCTATTTGGTGAATGCAACCCAATTTTTTTCAAATTTAAGAGATGTAAAAAAGCTGGATGAATGGTTTCAAGACAAAAAGCCAAGCCAATTGGCCCTAAATTATCTTCAGTTTTTTGAATATTTGGCTGTTTTGTATGAGGCGCTTTACGAAAAATTGAAAGTTAATAAATTTGGTTATCAGGGTTTAATTTACAAAGAAGCCGCCAATAATTTGGAATTCTACATGAATAACAACAAAAACAATCATTTTATTTTTGTTGGATTTAATGCGCTGAACAAAGCGGAAGAAACCATATTTCAGGAATTGTTGAACAACAATCTGGCCACTGTTTATTGGGACGCAAATGAATCTTTTTTTAACAATTCAAATGAAGCAGGTGTATTTTTGAGAAAATATAAAAAAGAATGGGCTTATTATCAAAAAAATCCGTTTTTAAGGGACAGCGATGCTGTGTCGATTGATAAAAACATCAATTTAATAGGCGCACCCAAAAACACCACCCAAATAAAATATGCAGGAGAATTGTTGTCGAAAATAGAGAATTTCAGCAAAACCGCCTTGGTTTTGGCCGATGAAAACCTGTTGACCTTAACGCTAAATTCCCTGCCAAACAATGTAAAGAATATTAACATTACCATGGGATATCCGCTAAAGGACGTTCCTTTGGCAAGTTTGTTCGACGCGCTTTTTAAACTGCATTTAAATCAGTATAAATTTAATAAGGAGGCAGAACGGCTATTTTATTACAAAGATGTTTTAAGCGTTTTAAACAATCCTTTTCTAAATAAATTAAATGGAGGAATTCTTCAAAAGTTAATTGCTGAAATTAAAAGCAAAAACAGCATCTTTATATCGGCTGATATGCTAAAAAAGTATATTTCAACAGAAGAAGCAGCGCAAATTTCAAGCATTTTTTCATTATTTTATTTTTCAACATCCGTAAATGAAGTTATCAAACAATGTATTGACTTGGTAAACGCCCTTAAAATTCATACAGAAGGCGTTGAAACAGAATATTTGTATCGTTTTTTTACAGTTTTCCAGCAGTTGCAAACCTTGAACGCAACTTACAATCATATCATCGATTTAAAATCGTTGAACTTGTTTTACACACAAATTTTGAGAACCGAAAAGCTGTCGTTTCAAGGCGAACCATTGCAAGGTTTACAGTTGATGGGAATGCTTGAAACCAGGGCGTTGGATTTTGAAACGGTGATTTTAACTTCAGTAAATGAAGGGATTTTACCGGGCGGAAAAAACGATTTTTCATTTATTCCTTATGATGTAAAAAAATATTTTGGATTGCCTACTTATCAGGAAAAGGATGCGATTTTTTCTTATCATTTCCAGAGATTGTTGCATCGGGCAAAAAACATTTATTTAATTTACAATACGGAATCTGATGGCTACGGTTCCGGAGAAAAAAGTCGCTTTTTAACGCAGCTTGAAATCAACAACCCCGATATTAAAAAAACAATCATCAGTCCTAAAGTGCAACACACTATTTTTCCTATACTGCAAATTGAAAAAACGCCTGAAATAATGGAAAAATTACAGGAAGTGTTCACCAAAGGCATTTCGCCGTCGGCGCTGGCAAGCTACATTTATGATCCCATAAAATTTTATGAGCAACGCGTGTTGGAAATTTATGAAGAAGATGAAGTAGAGGAAACGATTGCTGCCAATACAATGGGTTCTGTAATTCATGAAGTATTGGAAGATTTGTATAAAC
>DATIRG010000652.1:0-2545 GCA_035470005.1 Lutibacter sp.
TGGATTGGCCAATATTAAACTTCTGGGCATTGATGCCTCAAAAGTGAATGTGAATGGTGGTGCCGTTTCTTTAGGACATCCGTTAGGAATGTCTGGAGCCAGAATTGTTATTACTCTGGCTTCCGTATTGGAACAAAACAATGCAAAATATGGTGCAGCGGCAATATGTAATGGCGGCGGCGGTGCCAGTGCCATCATCATTGAACGTCTGTAAATTTATTTTATGCCCTACGGAATCTGTAATTTAAGTATTGTTCCTCTTAGAATTGAACCCAGCGATAAAAGTGAAATGGTTTCGCAGGTGCTGTTTGGAGAGCATTTTATGGTGTTGGAAACTCTTCAAAAATGGAGCAAAATCAGACTTGCTTTTGACAATTATGAAGGCTGGATTGACACCAACCAATACGCGCAACTTTCAGAAGAAAACTACTTCGAAATTGAAGCATCTGAAAACGCTTTGGCTGGTGAATTGATAGATTTTGCAACCGATGAAAATGACAATTTTGTCACCATTGCCATTGGTGCAACCTTGCCTTTTTACAACAATAAAAACTTAAAACTGGGAACTGTAAATTACCGTTACGAAGGACGGGTTTTAAATGAAAAACAACCCAAATCAACCCTTATTGAAATGGCCGCCAGTTTTTTAAATGCGCCATATCTTTGGGGAGGAAAAACACCTTTTGGCATAGATTGTTCCGGTTTTACGCAAATGGTCTATAAACTTTGCGGTTACAAATTATTGCGTGATGCGGGCCAACAGGCTACCCAGGGCGAAGTGCTTAGTTTTATTGAAGAAAGCGAGCCTGGTGATTTGGCTTTTTTCGACAATGAAGATGGTGTTATTGTTCACGTTGGCATCATCATGAAAGACAATTACATTATTCATGCGCACGGTAAAATAAGAATTGACAGAATTGACCACAGCGGTATTTTTAATGTCGATTCACAAAGGCATACCCACAAATTACGTGTCATTAAAAAGATCATATAAATAAAAAACCCACGAAAATCGTGGGTTTTTCTTTTACAAATTGTACTTGTATTATTGTTTTAAAGTCTCGTAAACAGCTTTAATTTCAGTTAATTTAGCTGGCATATCCAAGTTTTCATACAATCCCATCAATGTTTGAACGATGTTAATGCTTTTAGGACTCAAGCTATACGCTTTTTCATAATAAGGCAATGCTTGTTTGTAAATTTCAAATTGTTGCGCTTGTAATTTATCGTATTTTTTAAAATCTGATAAACTCTTATTCATTTGGTCAATAATTGGAGCGGCTTTTTCAATAATTGCAGCGCCAATATTGTTGTAGGCATCAGCATAATCAGGTTTCAATTCAATGGCTTTTTCAAAATTTTTGATGGCTTCATCAATATTTTTTTGATCCATATTCATTACCCCAACATTATAATACAAAGTTGGTTCAGTAGGATTTAATCTGATTGCTTCTTCCAAACGTTCTTTAAATTTTGCGTTGTCGCCAGCTTTATAGTAAATATTGGCTTCATCAATTAACAAAGAATAACTGCTTGGGAATTCTGATCTTCCTTTAGAAATTACTTCTAAAGCTTTTTCATTATTTCCTTTATCAGAATAATTTTGGGCCAAATTTTTGAAGATCATCTCACGTCTTGAATCTTTTTTCTCTTCTCTTGGATTTTCAGCCAATCCTAATTTAACCTGTAAATCCATACTTTTTTTATCGCCATAAACTACATCTTCTTTGGATTCTTTGTTTGTTGCAACAAAAACCGTTGTAATTCCAGTGTAGTTTATATCCAATAATTGCTCGTATAATTTAATAGAATTGTCATAATCTTTGGCAAAATAGTAAACCAATGCAGCATTGTCTAAATAAGAAGTATCTCTTGGACTTAAGGCATAAACTTGATGAAATTCTTTTGCTGCTTTAAGATAATCTGCTTCTTCTTTTGATTCAATCGCTTTGGTGTAATTGTTGGATGCATTTTCTGCAACCGCAATAATCATTTTATTAAGCATTTGTCCAATCTCAGCAGTATACTTTGGCTTATTGGTTTCGTTTTCATAATTAATCAATTGATTAAAGGCGTTACCAACTTTTTCAAGATCCGCATTCGGATTTCCATTTTGATACAATGCCAAACCTTTTAAATAATAAAACTTGGCTTTTGTTTTTTGATCAGCATTGGCAATTAAGCCTTCTGCTTGGTTAACTGCCGACATCGCTGTTGCAAAATCGTTAGCTTTAAGGGCTTTTTCTGCAGTTTTTAACTCATCGTTTTGCGCAAAAACTGTCATACTAATAAAAAAAGCTGACAGGATTATTAATTGTTTTTTCATTTTTTCTGATTTATAATTACTGATTTATTCTTGATTTAAATTATCTTCTTCGTTGTTTTCAATTTCCGTGCCATTGTCAATTGCAATGTCATTTTCATCTGTAACATCTGCAACATCTTCTTCATGCATCACTTTCGCAACTGCTGCAATGGAATCATTGTCTTTTATATTGATCAATTTAACGCCTTGTGTTGCTCTGCCCATAACGCGCAAATCGCC
>DATIRG010000653.1:0-3242 GCA_035470005.1 Lutibacter sp.
TATCCGATAGATTCATCAGCAACGATTCAATTGACATCTTACGCGTTAAATAATCTTGTTTACGATTTCAATTCAAGCACAAACCAGTTTGCCGTTTTTTCCGAAATCTATTACAAAGATGGATGGAATGCTTATATTGACGAAAAACTAACGCCACATTACCGCGTTAATTTTGTGTTGCGCGGCTTGGAAATTCCAAAAGGAAATCACAAAATTGAATTTAAGTTTGAGCCGACAGTTGTTAAAAAAGGAACCACCATCGCTTTAATTTCATACGGATTGCTTTTGGTGATTTTTGCAGGTTGGTTTTTTGTTGAAAGAAGAAAAACTAACTGATAGAATAATTCATCAATTTTAAAATTCTTAAGAAATTTGTTTTATTTCTAGAGGAAACCAGCAACTTTTTTTTGTTTGAAAGCACCAATTCACCCGTGTGGTTAAATTGAACCACGTGCTTTAGATTTAACAGCGTAGAGCGGTGTATTCTAAAAAAAGTAGCCTGCATCAAAACGCTTTCCACTTTTTTTAAATTGTTTGAAGAGGTGTAAACTTTATTGTCTGTAGTGTAAAAGTTGGTGTAACTTCCATCGGCTTCACAGTATAAAATATCATCAATGTCAACAATAATAAAATCTCCGTTTTGCATTGGAAGCGATATTTTATGATTTTTGTTTTCCAATTGATTTTTAAAAGCGAGGTATTTTTCGGAATTAAAAGCCGATTGTTTTTCTAAAAATTTATCCAAAACACCAATTAATTGAGCTTCCTGAATGGGTTTATTCAGATAATAAAAAGCAAAATAATCCATTGCTTTTTCTTTGTAATCTGTTAGCCCGGTGGTAAAAATCACTTCAAATGTTGAAGAATTCGAAAAATGGTCCAATATTTCAAAACCATCACCATCTTGTAGTTGTATGTCTAAAAACACCAGTTGCGGATTTAAGTCATTGATCAATTTAATGCCTTTTTCTACACCAGTTTCGTGACCAACAACCTTTATTTTCGAACTATAATTTGTTTCTAAAATGTTTTTGAGATGTTTGTAGGCAACGTTTTCGTCCTCGATAATTATGGCACTTATCATAATGAAATTTTAAAAACTTATTAACGGTATTTTTAAAGTTACTTTTAATCCCACTAAGGTATTGAATTCATCTGTCACATTTGAAATAATGACCAGATTTTCTTCACTTTTAGCATCATTCATTAATTGCAGGCGTTCATTAATATTGGAAAATGAGATTCCGGAATTTTTTGGTTTGGCCGAATTTTCATTTTTTTCAATTCCTACGCCATTGTCTATAATTTCACAGATTAAAAATTCTTCATTTTCAATTTTGAAATTAACTGTTATGTGATTCGCCTTGTCACCATTTTTAAAACCGTGCTTAAATGCGTTTTCAATAATGGGTTGCAAAATCATTGGCGGCACTAAAATATTTTCCAATTCTTCTAAAGGAATTGCTTCAGTATTCATAATGTATGAACTATTTTTGTGGAATCTTAATTTTTGAAGGTCCAAATACAATTTGGCCATGTCAATTTCATCAGTCAAATTAATCAAGTTGGATTTTGTTGCCTGCAGAATCAAATTGACCAATTCACCAAATTTTCCCAAACAGTTTTTTACTTCTAAAATGTCTCCCTTATTCGCTAAATCTTCAATTTTAACCAATAAATTGTTGATGAAATGCGGATTCATTTGTGCGTTTAATGCCTTAAAACGCAGATTGGAAATATTTTCTTTAATTTTTTCTTGCTGTTTTATTTTTTGGTTTCTTCGGAAAAATAAATAGGCTACGAATACCGACAACAACAAAATGATGATGCTTTTAAACCACCAGGTTTTATAAAAAGGCGGTTTAATTTTAAATGAAAATAGGGAAGGAGCAACGCTTTCAAAATTGTTTTTCGAGATGGCTTTTACCTCAAAAGTATAGTTGTTTGGAGGTAATTCAGCATATCTTACTGTATTGTTTTTGGTTTCAACCCAATCGGATTCCAATCCTAACAATCGGTATTTAAACGTAATGTTTCCCAAACTTTTAAAAGAGATTCCAGAGAAATTAAATTGAATGTTATTGGATTTGTGGTCAAATGTTTGATTGTTTGTTTTTTCGATGATTTTGTTGTTCAGCAGCACCTCATTCATATGAATTCTTGGCAATGAAATTGAATTTTCCTCATTTGAAATATCAATAATGTTCAATCCGTTTGAAGTTGCCACATACACTTTGTTTTTATCAACATAACAAGCTCTAACATCGTTGCTGTACAACCCGTCTGAAATGGTGTAAGTTTTAAGATTCACCAAATTATTTTCACAATCAAGGGTAAGCCGATTCAATCCCAAATTTGTAGAAAGCCAAATATTGTTTTTTTCATCTACAAAAATTGATTTAATATAATTGCTTAACAAGCCGTTTGTTATGGAAATGGATTTAAATTTTCCGTTTTTTAAAATTCCCAATCCGTAAGCGTTTGATCCAATCAGCAATCCTTTGGAGGTATTTTCCAAAGCGTAAATAGTATTTGCATTGAATTGTTTACCTAAGTCGTATTTTTTGGTGACACCTTTATTTTGGAGGTATAAACCTTTGGTTGTGCCAATCCAAAGGCTGTCATTTCCTGCGTAATTGATGGAAGCACTTCTTTGATTCCATAATTTTTCGGTTATTAATGAGTTGTTGTTAATTTTACTTGTGCCGTTGGAATTGGCGGTATAAATTTCATCGCCTACAATTGAAAAATATTTGAAATTTTTTAAATCAGTTTTTAAAAAATCGGCATCAAACATATTTTTAATGCTTTCAATGTTAAAATCTGGCTTCAATTGTTCAATGCTGTTATTACTTAATACAAAAAGAATATTTTCTCGCGATACCAAAAATTTTATTCTTTTCGGATTTTCATCCAATTTTCTTGAGGCTATTGTTTGAAGGGTTTCCTTATTTAAAATGATAACTTCTGCCTGTTCATTTCCCACAATCAGTTTATCTTGAAACAGCGCTAATGAATGTAAATCATTGCTCTTAGAATCATCAAATTGAATTCCTTGAACTTTTAGATTGGGAAATAAAAATATTCCGTTTGATTGGCTGCCAATCCAAATGTTATTTTCTAAATCAATAAACACACGGGTAGATTGAATGTCTTTTAAAATTATTTGAGGATGCTGATAGTTGTCCTTTTCATTAAAAATATAAAGCCCTTTATTTAAATTCGTAATCCAGTAATCTTTT
>DATIRG010000654.1:0-1777 GCA_035470005.1 Lutibacter sp.
AAAGAATACAATAATTACAAGCCATACTATGAAATTCCTAATAATGACACTAAGTTTTTGGATATAATCTACAAGAATATAAAAATTACTGAAAATAATAGAAATGAAATCACGGATATTGGTATTCAGCTTAAATTCAAAGTAATAGCTAATAAATTAGTGACGTACAAACACGTCGAAAAAGTTGGTAATTTGTCAGATTATTACTCGTATAACTATATAAGTGCAGAAAATTTAGATATAAATGAATTAGAATTATCAAATTCGTAAATTTATTAGGTGTTTATCGATTTTTTTTTAATAAATTTGTGCTTTAGTTTTTTACTTAAACAAACACAGTAATATGAAAAAATATATACTTGATGAAATTGATCATCAAATATTAGATATTCTTATCGAAAACGCAAGAACACCGTTTACCGATATAGCAAAAAAATTAGTGGTTTCCGCAGGTACAATCCACGTTAGGGTTAAGAAAATGGAAGACGAAGGAATCATAAAAGGCTCAACGTTAACGCTTGACTATGAAAAAATGGGTTATTCATTTATTTCACACGTTGGAATCTATTTGGATAAAACATCAAAAACAAAGCAAGTTATAAGCGAATTAAAGAAAATTCCAAATATTACTATTGCTTATATCACAGCAGGAAAATACAATATTTTCTGTAAAATTAGAGCCAAAGATACCACACACGCAAAAGAAATTATTTTTGAAATCGATGATATTGACGGTGTTTCAAGAACAGAAACCATGATTTCTTTGGAAGAAAGCATCAACGACAAAACACGTTTAATGCATTCCATTTTTAGAGAAGTTTAGTTAAACTCAAATAGCTGATAATACCTTATTATTTTTATAATAAGGTATTTTTGTTTCATAGCATTATGATTATCTTTGAAACAATTATTCATTTTTAATGGACACACTTAGCAACAAAATTGGTAAAATGGTTTACAATCGTGAAAATTACACCGACAAAGAATTAATTGATTTATATAAATTTCTTCTAAAACCCAGATTGATAGAAGAGAAAATGTTAATTCTATTGCGACAGGGCAAAATTTCCAAATGGTTTTCGGGTATCGGCCAAGAAGCTATTTCTGTTGGCATCACCAATGCTTTAAATTTTGATGAATATATTTTACCGATGCATCGAAACCTGGGCGTGTTTACTTCCAGAAATATTCCGTTATACAGATTGTTTTCCCAATGGCAGGGCAAAAAAAGCGGATTTTCAAAAGGAAGAGAACGCTCATTTCATTTTGGAACGCAGGAATATAAAATTGTGGGAATGATTTCGCATTTAGGTCCGCAATTTGGCATTGCAAATGGAATTGCTTTGGGCGATTTACTTAAAAATGAACCAAAAGTTACCGCGGTTTTTTCCGGCGAAGGCGGAACAAGTGAAGGCGATTTTCATGAAGCTTTGAATGTAGCTTCTGTCTGGAATTTACCGGTACTTTTTTGTATTGAAAATAATGGATACGGACTTTCAACTCCTGTAAGTCAGCAATTTAAATGTGAAAGTATTGCAGATAAAGGAATTGGCTATGGAATGGAAAGCCACATCATAGATGGAAATAACATTTTGGATGTTCATTCAAAAGTGCGCGATCTTGCAAAAAGCCTACTTGAAAATCCACGTCCTGTGTTACTCGAATTTAAAACATTCAGAATGCGTGGCCATGAAGAGGCGAGTGGCACGAAATATATTCCGCAAGAATTGATAGCTGAATGGGTAGAAAAAGATCCGGTTCAAAATTATCATGCATT
>DATIRG010000655.1:0-5704 GCA_035470005.1 Lutibacter sp.
AAATTTATCGCAGCTGAAGAAAGTATCTGGTTAAATTATCAAAACACTTATTCAGCTTTGTACGGAAATGGATTCGGATTTTTTGCCTGGGTATTTTTCACTTATTTTTATGTTTCCATTTACTATACTGATTTTAATACGGGCATCATAGATTATTTTCAATTTCCTTTTAAAATAATGGAAAGTTTCTCAGATAATAACATAACACTAAACGACCATATTCCTCCGAAAATGTGGATAAGTATGCTGTTAATTGTTGGAATTTCTGTAGTATATTATTTTTTAGGCAGGTTTCTGGGAAGATTTATATCAGCCAATTTCCACAAAAAACTCTTTTTTAAATGATCATCAGTTCAAAACAATACACTTAAAGTCAACAAGTTTTTCAAAAAATATGGAATTTCACCGATTTTAAGGTTTTTTTGTATATTGGTCTTATGAAAAGAACTTTTATCTCCACTATTTTAATTTTCTTGATGTTTTTCGGTGCTTTATTTGCGCAAGAAACTACAGAAAAAAACTACCCCACTTTTAGTGCATTTCTAATCGAACAAAACACTAAAATTTCTGCGATTGAAAGTGGTCGCAGCCTTAATGAAGTAAAAGAAATTATGGGTTCTCCTATTATTGTGAAAATTCCAAAAATTGGCAAAATGAAAGCTTTAAGCCAATTATTTAAACAGCCAGAGTTTACAACAAATGCCAATGATAAAGCCAAAAATCAAATAACAATTTTATGGTATTTCACAACGCCTAAAAATGAGGATGGCTTAGTTTCAAGGACAGAATGCACGCCTATTGTTATTAAAAATGACAGTGTGATCGGAAAAGGTACAAAATTTTATATGAATTTTGTAAAAACATCGCAACTCCGATTTTAATAAAAAAGCATCCTTCAATAAAATTAAAATATTTAATCTGATTTTCCTTTATTCTTTAATGATATAAATCATCTTAGTTCTTGATAACCATCAGTTTATAAATACAGTTTCTTAAATAACTTTAAGCAAAACTTTAAAACTTACGATGATGAAAACAATTCGCAGACATTTAAAAATGATTTCTTTGTTATTGTCACTTACAATTCTTGCCCAAAGTTGTGTCGCATACCACTCAAGTACCGCAAGTTTAGATGAAGCTATACAATCAAATGACAAAATTAAATTAGAAGCAACAGAAGATACTTATGAATTTCTGGAATTACAAAGAGAAGATGGCAACATCTACGGCATTACAAAAAGGAAATCTGTTACTGCAGATTTATTGTCTTCTCAAATTGTAGAAGACACCAAAGACCAAAAAAATGTAAAAATTTTGTTGAGAAATGACCAATTAAATAATATTCATCTTCAAAACAAATCAATGTCAACACTTGGCACTATCGCAATACCGATTGTTATCGTGACTGCAATTGTTGTTGCTGCCGCCAGCAGTATTAGTATTAGTGCTTGGTAATAAAACTTGAATAAATAGTCCGATTTTTTACAGCTGAAAGTTAAATTTTAAATGACGATAATTCCAAATTTTACTCAGGAATTAAACATTGACATTCACTTAAAATGAAAATTTTAACTGTTCTTTAAAACGAATATAAACTACTGTTTGATAGAAAATAATTGCTTTTAAATAATTAAATTTGAACATATAAACAAACAAGCTTCATTTCAAAATAAGCTTTCAAAAACTTAATCCAGTTATGAATAAATATTTTTTAACAAAAACATTAAAGTCAGTTATTTGTTGCACTTTAATAGTTTCTGCTACTTTTGCTCAAAACAAAGAAAAAGCGGCAACTATGCAAAACGACAATGTGTTATTAGAAAAATGGACGGGTCCTTATGGCGGCGTTCCTTCTTTTGACAAAATGAACCTCAACGACATTAAACCGGCTTTGGAAAAAGGCATGGAATTAAATTTGGAAGAAATTGACGCCATCACCAACAATCCAGCAGCGCCAACTTTTGAAAACACCATAGTGATGATGGAAAAATCGGGAGAAGTGCTCGATCGCGTTTTCAAATACTATGGAATTTGGAGCGCCAATTTATCTTCGCCGGAGTTCAGAAAAATTCAGGGAGAAATGGCACCGATTTTGTCGGAGTTTAGTTCAAAAATCTCACAAAACAAAAAATTATTTGACAGAATTAAAATCGTTTACGAAAATTCTTTGAAAAATCCGTTAGCAGCCGACCAACAAAGAGTTGCAAAACTTATTTATGAAAGATTTGCGATGGACGGCGCTGAGTTGGATGATGTAAAAAAAGCGCGTTACGCGGCCATTAACAAAGAACTTTCTTCAATTTACACCAATTTTTCAAACAATATTTTAGCCGATGAAGAAAATTATGTGGTTTATTTAACAAAAGACCAATTAAGCGGATTGTCGGAATCTATGATTAAAGCCGCCGAGAAAGCAGCCAAAGACAAAGGCCGCGAAGGTGAATATGCCATTACCAACACAAGATCTTCCATGGCGCCTTTCTTGACCTATTCGGATGAAAGAGCATTGCGGGAAAAAGTTTGGAAAAACTATTATTCTCGCTGCGATAATAACGATCAATTTGACAATAAAGAAAATGTAGCCAAAATTCTGAAGCTCAGAAAAGAACGAGTTGCACTTTTAGGTTTTGATAATTTTGCCGAATGGCGCTTGCAAAACAGAATGGCAAAAACACCCGAAAACGCTATGGCACTTATGAATGCCGTTTGGCCTGCGGCCATTGCAAGAGTTAATGAAGAAGTTGCTGATATGCAAGCTATTGCAAACAAGAATAATGACAATATTACCATTGAACCTTGGGATTATCAATACTATTCTGAAAAAGTCAGAAAAGAAAAATACGATTTGGATTCCGATGAAGTAAAGCAATATTTACAATTGGACAAATTGACCCAAGCTTTATTCTTTGTGGCAGATGAAGTGTTTAATTTCAAGTTTACGCCTGTTCCGGAAGGAACCGTTCCTGTATTTCATCCAGACGTAAAAGTTTGGGAAGTAACTAACAAATCAACAGGCGAACATATTGGCTTGTGGTATTTGGATCCTTTTGCGCGACAAGGAAAAAGATCTGGCGCTTGGGCAACAACTTACAGAGATTACTCAACATTCGACGGCAAAAAAACAGTTTTGGGCTCAAACAATTCAAATTTTGTGAAACCGGGTCCGGGTGAAGCCGTTTTGGTTTCTTGGGATGATGCCACAACATTTTTACACGAGTTTGGCCACGCCCTTCATTTCTTTTCAGCAGACGTAAAATATCCAACGCTTAATGGCGGCGTTAGGGATTACACCGAATTTCAATCACAGGTTTTGGAACGTTGGCTGTCTACTGATAAAGTCATCAACCAATTTTTGGTTCATTATAAAACCGGTGAAGCAATTCCTGCCGATTTGGTTGCAAAAATTAAAAAATCCTCCACCTTTAACCAGGGATTTTCAACCACTGAATATTTGGCTTCGGCCATTATGGATATGAAATTTCATTTGGCTGATCCATCAAATATTAATGTCGCCACTTTTGAAAAAGAAACTTTAGCCGCCATGAATATGCCAAAAGAATTGGTTATGCGTCATCGCACACCTCATTTTGGCCATGTTTTTTCTGGTGAAGGCTACGCAACAGCCTATTATGGTTATATGTGGGCCGATGTGCTTACCGCAGATGCTGCAGAAGCATTTGAAGAAGCGCCGGGCGGATTTTATGACAAAGAATTGGCTGCAAAAATGGTAAAATATTTATTTGCTCCAAGAAATTCTGTTGATCCTGCTGAAGCATTTAGACAATTTCGCGGACGAGATGCCAAAATTGACGCATTGCTGCGAGATCGAGGTTTTCCGGTTTCTAAATCGGAAAAGTAACCACAAAAACTTAAAAAGGAATTGCAGCAATGCAGTTCCTTTTTTTCTTTCATCATTATTGAAAATTTTGTATCTTAGACTGTCAAATTTGTGTTTTTAATTTAAACTTGTAAACCATGATAAAACGAGGTTCAATTTCAGCCAAAACAACCTTCATAAACACCTTTTTTTTATTGCTGCTCATTGTCGGATTTCAAAATTCCGGTTATTCAAACAACATCATTCTAAATGACACCATCGGATTTAACGAATATCGAGGAAGTGTTATAGACAGCAAAACAAAAAAAACATTAGAATTTGCAACATTGCTGGTTAATGGAACAAATATCAGTACTATCACCAATACCCAAGGTAATTTTCTGTTGAAAGTTCCAAAAAAATTTGCCAACCGTAGGGTGACTATTTCGTTTTTGGGTTATACGAGTAAAGTAATCAGTTTATCAGATTTTGATAAAGACAATACCATTGTGCGACTTGAAACGTATATAGAAGAACTTTCTGAAGTTAAAATTAATGTGAAAGATGCCACTTCCTTAGTGCAAGAAATGCTCAAAAGAAAAGGTGACAATTACTACAATGACGAGCTAAAAATGACTTCTTTTTATAGAGAGACCATCAAAAAAAGAAGAACCTATGTGTCGCTTTCAGAAGCCGTTGTTGAAATTTATAAGCAACCTTACACCACAGACAGAAGTGATGTCTTATCTATTTACAAAGCACGAAAAAGCACCGATTACAGCAAATTGGACACGGTGGCTTTTAAACTCAGAGGCGGGCCATTTAACACCTTGTATGTCGACATTATGAAAAATACAGACATGTTATTTGGTGAAGATATGGTTGATATCTATGATTTTACATTTGACAATTCAACAAAAATTGACAACAGACTTATTCATGTTGTGAATTTTAAACAAAAAAGTTACGTTAACGATCCATTATTTTATGGGAAATTATATATTGATGCACAAACATTGGCCTTAACCAATGCCAAGTTTTATTTAAATCTTGAAAACAAACAAAAAGCCAGCCGCTTCTTTATAGTTAAAAAACCTAAAGACGCCGATGTATTTCCAATTGAGGCTTATTATCAAGTGGAATATAGGCAAAAAGACGGAAAATGGTTTTACGGATACAGCAGAATTGAGCTCGGATTTAAAATTGATTGGGCCAAAAAATGGTTCAACACTATTTATTATACCACCATTGAAATGGCAGTTACCGATTGGGTAAAAAGCGATGCAAGCCAACTTCCTAAACTTAAAGACCGTTTAAGGCCTTCCGTTATTATGAGCGACAATACTTCCGGATTTAAAGATCCCGAATTTTGGGGTGCCTACAATGTTATTGAGCCAGACAAACCTATTGAATCCGCCATTGAAAAAATTCAAAAACAGCTGAAGAAAAATTAAATTTTATGGACGCAAAATTTGAGTAAATTTTTTTAGATATTATGTTAAAAAAGCAACGCTTCAATCCGTTGCTTTTTTATTTTTTTAATACTTTTAAAAAAAGATTTACTTCTTGCTATTTGTTAAATTTTGTTTTTTCCTTAACAAATATTTCTGTATAATTACAGTTCGTTTAAAATATACAAAAAATATTATTTTTCAACATTAATAACCAAACAAATAATTTTATGACAAAACAATTTTTAACTAGCTTATTAACTTTTCTGTTAATAGTTGGGATTTCTTCAAATGCCGAAGCCCAAAAAAAGAAAAAAGGTAAAGATGAACCTGCCGTTCCGGCAACACCGCCAAAGAAAAAAGGAGCTATTGAACCTTACAGCAAAGTTGTAACTGCAGATGCCGTAACCGACGAAGGCTTATTTAAGGTTCATTT
>DATIRG010000656.1:0-1765 GCA_035470005.1 Lutibacter sp.
TTGCCTCAATAAACACCAAAGTGATCAAAGCAAAGGAATCTGATGAAAAGGCGCAAAAATATCAGGATTATTTCATTTTTTCTGAAGCGTTGAGCCGTTGTCCATCTCATCGTTTATTGGCCATATTACGTGCAGAAAATGAAGGGTTTATTCGTGTAAAGATAGAAATCGACGATGAAAAAGCCATCGATAAAATAGAAAGCCGGATTGTCAATTCCAGAAACGAATGTGCGGCTCAAATTAAATTGGCCATACAAGATTCCTATAAACGATTGTTGTTCCCGGCCTTATCAAATGAAATTTTAATGCTTGCCAAAGAAAAAGCCGATGATGCCGCCATTCAGGTATTTGCAAAAAACATGAAGCAATTGCTTTTGGGAGCGCCGCTGGGCGAAAAAAACATTTTGGCCATTGACCCAGGATTTAAATCGGGCTGTAAAGTGGTTTGCCTGGGTGCTCAGGGCGATTTGCTTTACAATGAAACCATTTATCCAAACGCACCACAAAACGACGTAAAAGCCGCCTCAGGCAAAATCAGTTCTTTGGTGAATGCCTATAAAATTGAAGCGATTGCCATTGGCAACGGAACCGCCTCACGTGAAACAGAACAATTCATTAAAAATATCAAGTTTTATAAAGACATAGAGGTTTATGTGGTCAGTGAAGCCGGTGCATCAATATATTCTGCTTCAAAAATTGCAAGAGATGAGTTTCCAAATTATGATGTTACAGTAAGGGGTTCAGTTTCTATAGGCAGAAGACTGGCAGATCCTTTGGCGGAATTGGTTAAAATTGACGCGAAATCTATTGGTGTTGGGCAATACCAGCACGATGTGGATCAAAGCAAATTGAAAACTGCGTTAGACAGCACGGTAGAAAGTTGCGTGAATATGGTTGGCGTGAATATCAATACAGCAAGTGAATCGTTACTTAGCTATGTGTCGGGGATCGGACCAAAACTGGCTGAGAATATTGTCGCGTTCAGGGCTGAAAATGGAGCGTTTTCTTCCAGATACGACATTAAAAAAGTGCCTCGATTGGGCGATAAGGCTTTTGAACAAAGTGCAGGATTTCTGAGAATCAAAAATGGAGAAAATGTGTTAGATGATTCGGCGGTGCATCCTGAGAGTTATAAAATAGTGCACAAAATGGCAACCGATAATCATGTGGCGATTTCTGATTTCATAGGAAATAAGGCTGTTTTGCAATCAATTCAGCTGGAAAAATACGTGACGGAGTCTATCGGATTGCCTACTTTAAAAGACATTATTAAGGAATTGGAAAAACCCGGATTGGATCCACGCCAAAAGGCGAAAGTTTTTACCTTTAACCAAAATATTACCACCATCAGCGATTTAAGGGAAGGACAATTATTACCGGGAATCGTAAATAACATCACCAATTTTGGCTGTTTTGTTGATATTGGTATTAAAGAAAGCGGCCTGGTTCACATTTCCAATTTGTCGGATACTTTTGTGAGCGATGTTAATTCAGTTGTAACTTTGCAACAACATGTAGTGGTAAAAGTGCTGGAGGTTGACATTCCAAGAAAGCGGATACAACTGTCTATGAATTTTAATTAAATCCTCGTGACGCTGAATTCATTTCAGGGTCTTTAGAATTGATTTTCTAAACATAATTGAAATGAACATTTGCAGATGCTGAAATAAGTATGACATAAAATTCTACAGATCAAAATCTAATAAGATAACCATCCTACATACCAAAAAAAACTAGGCATAAAAAAAGGGCTGCAAATGCAACC
>DATIRG010000657.1:0-9203 GCA_035470005.1 Lutibacter sp.
CAAAAAAGTATTTGATTCCAAAACAAATTAAGTTATTCTGCTGTTTTTGGATCAATGATTGTTGTAACCTTGCTTACAGAATTTGCCGGAAATCCGCCTTGCTTGGCATGTTCCCTAACCATTTCTTCATTTGGAGCAAGATACACACAATAAATTTTATCATTGGTTACATAGCTATGTGACCATTGAATTTTGGATCCCATTTTTTCCAATACGCCACAAGAAATTTTTGAAATCGCTTTCAACTCTTCCGCAGTTAATTTGCCTGCATTTGGAATTTCACGTTCAATAACATACATGTGTTGGTTTTCCCTTAAAGTTTCTGGCTTTAACATAGCAGTAGCCTTTTATCATTTGTAGTACAATTCAAAAAAGACAATACAATAATGAAAATCGATAAACCTTTTAAAATCTTCATAATTAGATATTTTTAGTTAATAATATTACTAAGCTACTAAATATTAGTTAGATAGCACGCATTTCATTCACAAAATTTAATCTGAAGAATTTATTAAAAATCAAAATCACCTAATTTTATAACGGTTAAATTCAGGTTATAAAACAAAAAAATCCCCAACTTTCGTTGAGGATTTTAAATATTTTAATGCTGCTAATTATTTACTAAATTTAGCATATTTAGTTTTAAACTTATCAATACGTCCTGCAGTATCAACCATTTTAGTTTTACCTGTGTAATATGGATGTGAAGTTCTTGAAATCTCTAATTTTACCAAAGGGTATTCAACACCATCTACTTCAAGAGTTTCTCTAGTGTTTACTGTTGAACGAGTCAAAAACACATCTTCATTTGACATATCTTTAAATGCTACCATTCTATAATTTTCTGGGTGTATACCTTTTTTCATCGTAAACTCGTTTTAAATGTAATTTTATTTTTAAGACTGCAAATTTAACTATATTTTTGAAACTTCAAACAAATAATTTATTTTATTTACATAAAAAACTCATAAACCTCCATTTTAAGTTATGTTCTACAAATCATTTTTTAGTTTTTTTATATTCCTTGCTATTTTCTCTTGTAAAAGTGAACATAAATTTATGATAAATGCACCACAAAAAATTCAGACAAATAAAGAATTGACGATTTCTGTTTCAGAAAAAAATAATAAAACCATTGATTCGGTCCAGTTTTTATTGGATGACAAAAAAGTAAAAAGCGGTCAAAATTCCGCAACCCTAAAAATTAATGATTTCAAATTAGGAAAACACACCATAACTGCCATCGTTTTTCACGAAAATAAATCAACAAAAGTTTCAGAAACGATTTATTTTTTGGCCGATTCAGCACCTGAAATTTATACCTACAAAATTATAAATACCTATCCGCACGATAAAGGTGCTTATACGCAGGGTTTGGAATATTTAAACGGCTATTTATATGAAGGAACAGGAAGAAAAGGAAGTTCATCAATTAGGAAAGTTGAGTTGAAAACAGGAATAGTGTTGCAACAAAAAGATTTAGATAATCAATATTTTGGGGAAGGAATCACGATTTTTAACAATAAATTATACCAACTTACATGGCAAAGCGGTGTTGGCTTTGTGTATGATTTAAATACGTTTGAGCAAGAAAAAACTTTTAATTATATCAAAAGTCGCGAAGGTTGGGGATTAACGCACAACGGCGAAAAATTAATTAAAACAGACGGTACGGAATTTATCTGGTTTTTGAATCCGGAAACGCTTGTTGAAGAAGATTATATTGAAGTATATACCAATGAGCGCAAAGTTGAAAAACTGAACGAACTGGAATTTGTAAACGGATTGATTTATGCGAATATATGGCAACAAAACACCATTTTAATAATAAATCCTGCTTCAGGTAAAGTGGAAGGCGTTGCCAATTTAACGTCTTTAAAAACCATTATTGATAAAGAACAAAAATTAGATGATGCCGACGAAGTGTTGAACGGAATTGCCTTTGACAAAGAAAATAACCGCCTTTTTGTGACCGGGAAACATTGGAGTAAATTGTATGAAATTGAGTTGATCAAAAAATAATGTTCAGCAAATTCTTTTTACATTTACAAAAACAACCCGAATGCGTTATTATGTAACTTTTCTTTGCGCTTTAATTTTGCTGGTCTTTTCTTCGTGCAGAAAAGATTTTTCGGCGGAATTGAGTTCGGGTAAACTTACTTTTTCAAAAGACACGGTATATTTGGATACCGTTTTTACCAATATTGGCTCAAGCACTTATAATTTAAAGGTTTATAACAAAAGCAATAAAAACATTTCTGTTCCTTTTATCGGACTTGGCAAAGGCGAAAATTCTTTTTACAGATTGAATGTTGATGGAGTTCCCGGCAAAATTTTTGAAAATGTGGAGATTTTGGCCAAAGACAGCCTCTATATTTTTATTGAAACCACCATCGATTACAGCCGGGTTACCAATCCAATTTACACTGATGAAATTGTTTTTGACAGTGGCGAAAATTTGCAGGAGGTGAAATTGGTGACTTTGGTGAAAGATGCCCATTTTTTGTTTCCTTCAAAAGATTCAAATGGTTTTATTGAAACAATTTCTATCGGAAAAACAACTGAAGGCGATGATTTAAAAGTGAACGGATTTTATCTTCAAGAAAACACCACTTTCACCAACGAAAAACCTTACGTTATTTATGGTTATTGTGCAGTTCCAGCAACTAAAACCCTGACCATTGAAGCGGGTGCGAAAATTCATTTTCACGCAAATTCGGGATTGGTCATTTCAAAAAATGCCACATTAACAATCAACGGAGAAGTAAACAACAAAGTCATTATTGAAGGCGACCGTCTTGAGTCGCAATTCAGGGAAATTCCCGGTCAATGGGGCGCGATTTGGTTGCGTGCAGGCAGTAAAAACAACAGTATAAAAAACACCATCATCAAAAATGCTTCTGCAGGAATTATTGCAGATTCAATCGGTAACAACTCCGCTCCTACTTTGATTATTAAAAACAGCCAAATTTACAACAGTTCCAACTTTGGAATTTTAGGGCGTGAAACCAACATATATGGAGAAAATTTAGTGATTAACAACAGCGGACAATCGTCTTTGGCCTGCACCATTGGCGGAACTTACAATTTTGTGCATTCTACGTTTGCCAATTATTGGAACAACAGTTTCAGACAATTTCCAAGTGTTTTAATCAATAATTATTTCACTTACAGTAAAAACAACGCGCAACTAGTTGAAAAACGCAATTTGCACGCAGCAAATTTCACCAATTGTATTATTGACGGAAATAGCAATATTGAATTGGTGATTGACAAAGTTGAAGGCACTATTTTTAATTATTCCTTCAAAAATAACCTGCTCCGGTTTAAGGAAATTGTTGATACAAATCATTATCTTGACAATATTTTTAACGGAAATCCGCATTTTAAATCGCCTGAGACAAATGAATTAATCATTGATGATAAATCTGATGCTGTTAAAAAAGGCAGTGAAGCCGGGAGAATTCTAGCGCCAAATGATATTTTAGGTGTTACAAGAACTGCGCCTCCGGATATTGGTGCTTACCAACATATTATTTTTTAACAACAAAATTATTGTTTGTAAATCAAACCTTCTTTCATAACAAAAGTCACGTTTTCCATAGTATGTATGTTTTGGGTTGGATCTTCATCAACCGCAATAATATCCGCTAATTTACCCACTTCAATGGTTCCAATTTTATCTTCCATATTTAGAATTTTAGCAGGTGTAATGGTTGCAGATTGAATTGTTTCAATGGCGGACATTCCAGCTTCCACCATATAACCAAATTCTTTTCCATTTTTACCGTGATCAAAAACCCCTGCATCTGTTCCAAAGGCAATTCCAACACCTTTTTTATAAGCCTTTGCAAAAGTACTTTGGATTTTTGGGCCTATTTCTAAGGCTTTGGGAACGACAATATCAGGGTAAAATCCTTTGACTTTAGCTTTATCAGACACTTCTTTTCCTGCGGTAATTGTTGGCACCAAATAGGCATTATATTTAATCATTAAATCCATTGTTTCTTCAGACATTAAAGTGCCGTGTTCAATGGTTTTAACTCCTCACAAAATTGCTCGTCTCATTCCTTCATCTCCATGGGCGTGGGTTGCAACATGCATGCCATAATCTTTTGCAGTTTCAGTTATTGCCTTAATTTCTTCAATAGTAAACTGTGGATTTTGACCACTTTTTGCCATACTAAGAACACCGCCTGTTGCCGTAATTTTAATTAAGTCCGCACCATTTTTATATCTTTGACGTACCGCTTTTATAGCATCCTCAACACCATTTACAACACCTTCATTAGGTCCTGGATTTCCCATTAATTTTCTGCTGCTTCCATTTGTGGGATCTGCATGGCCGCCTGTTGTAGCTAACGCTTTTTCAGCTGTAAAAATTCTTGGACCCTTAATTTTTCCTGAATTAATTGCATTACGAAGTGATACATTCACGCCTGTTCCTCCTAAATCTCTAACAGTAGTAAAACCAGATAACAATGTTATTTCGGCAAATTTTACAGAATTAAATGCTATATCAGCCTCATTCAAAGTATATTCATCTATATATCTAGATGGGCTCATTTCAAATTCTACGTGAACATGCATATCAATTAAACCGGGCATAACAGTTTTTTGTTTCAAGTCTATCAACATATCTTTTTGATCATCTGAAAAAATATATCCTTTTTGAACATCTACAATTTTATTTCCTGAAATAATTATTGTCATTTCTGTAGAAATTTTTCCAGATTTAGTGTCAATTAATTTTCCGCAGTGCAAATATGTTTTTTGTGCAAAAATTGATGTTGCCATAAAAAACAGAAAAATAAAAATGGTTAATTTTTTCATAAGTAGAAAGGTTAAAATGGTTTAATTTTACCAAATATATCAAAATAATGATTAGTTTGGTTTGTTGTTGAAAATTTAGAATATGAAAAACGTTATTATCACAGGAACAAGTCGCGGAATTGGTTTTGAACTGGCTCAATTGTTTGCCAAAAATAATTACCATGTTTTGGCTTTATCAAGAAATACAGCGCCTTTGGAAAATCTGAAGTTAAAAAATATTACCGCAATTTCTGTGGATTTATCTGCTGAAAACGACTTAAAAAAAGTAACAGATTTTGTCAGCAAAAACTGGAAGCAGGTTGATATATTGATCAATAATGCGGGAAAATTAATTAACAAACCTTTTGGGAATTTAACTTCAGAAGATTTTTTGGAAGTTTATAAAGTCAATGTTTTTGCCGTTGCCGAACTTACGCGAGTGCTTATTCCCTATTTAAAAAAAGGAAGTCACGTGGTAAATATCAGCAGTATTGGCGGAATTCAGGGCAGTATGAAATTCCCCGGACTGGCGGCTTACAGTTCGTCAAAAGGCGCTTTGTTAACCTTGACCGAAGTGTTGGCCGAAGAATACAAGGAGCAGCAAATTTCCTTTAACGCCTTGGCTGTGGGAGCAGTGCAAACAGAAATGCTGGAAGAAGCATTTCCCGGATATAAAGCTTCTGTTTCCGCCGAAGAAATGGCTAATTATATTTACAATTTTGCCTTGACGGGAAACAAATTTTACAACGGAAAAATATTGCAGGTTTCTTCAACAACGCCTTAATTTTATATGAAAATACTTTCAAAATATATTCCTGAAAATTCGGTTGAATTGGTTGAAGAAATTTTAAAAAATCATCCTATTCACATCAAAATTGTGAACAACAGGGCAACAAAACACGGCGATTTTAAAAGAAAAATAAACGGCGATTTTCAAATTACCTTAAACAACACGTTAAATCAATACCAGTTTTTATTTACGCTTGTGCACGAATTGGCGCATTGGGTCACCTTCAAAAATCACAAAAGGGTAAAACCGCACGGCAAGGAATGGAAGCAAAATTTTCAGCATTTAATGTTGCCTTTTTTGCAGCCGGCCATTTACCCGTCGCATCTGCTTCCCTATTTGGCGAACTACCTTAAAAATCCGAAAGCGAGCACCGGAGCCGACGTGAATTTAACCCGTGCATTGAACGAGTACAACGAAAAGTCGGGAAAGCGTTTTATATTTGAATTGGAAACCGGAAGTTTTTTTAGCTTCAACAACAAAGCTTATAAAAAAGGTGAAAAAAGAAGAACTCGGTTCGAATGCATAGAAATGGCGAGCAAAAAGGTCTATTTATTCAACCCAAACGCTGAAGTGGAAGCGCTAACTGCACATTAAAAAAGGCCATTGCCTACAAAACAAATGATAATTCGTATTTTTGTCCTATAAATTTATTTAGATGGACAAGAATTATTATGCCGTAATTATGGCCGGTGGCGTCGGTTCCCGATTTTGGCCAATGAGCACAGAACAGTTTCCAAAACAATTTCATGATATGTTGGGTGCCGGAAGCACGTTAATCCAAAAAACTTTCAGCCGATTTGAAAATATAATTCCTTCAGAAAATATATTAATCGCCACCAACAAAAAATACGAAAATTTGGTTTTGGAGCAGTTGCCAAAAATTTCATCGAGGCAATTGGTGCTAGAGCCAGCCATGCGTAATACGGCGCCATGCATTTTATTCAGCGCTTTTAAAATTTATAATGAAAATCCGGAAGGCATTATGGTAATTGCACCATCTGACCATTGGATTGAAGACGAACAGGAATTTTTAAAAAACATAAAAACTGCTTTCGATTTTTGTTCAGAAAATGATGCGCTTTTAACATTGGGAATTCAACCAACAACGCCAAATACAGGTTACGGTTATATTCAGTTTGAAAATTCAGCAAACGAACTTAAAAAAGTTAAAAAATTTACCGAAAAACCCAATTTGGAAATTGCCAAACAATTTTTAGAAAGTGGTGATTACCTTTGGAATGCCGGCATTTTTGTGTGGAGTGCAAAAAGCATTTTAAAAGCTTTTGAAACACATTTACCTGAAATGTATGCACTATTTTCAAATGGAGAAAATAATTACAACACCGCTTCAGAAAACCAGTTTATCGAAACAAACTACGCATTTTCAGAAAATATCTCCATTGATTTCGGCATTATGGAAAAAGCCATCAACGTATATGTGTTGCCGGTAAATTTTACATGGAATGATTTGGGAACCTGGAGTTCCTTGTATAATGAATTAAAAAAAGATTCGCATCAAAACGCCACCTTGGGCGGTGAAGTTATTTACATAGATTCATCCAATAATATTGTAAAAACACAGTCCAAAAAACGTGTGGTGATTCAAGGCTTACATGATTTTATTGTGGTTGAAAAAGAGGATGTGATTCTTATCTGCCCAAAAGATAAAGAACAAGATATAAAACAAATCACTTCAGCAGTAAAAAACGAATTTGGAGCGGATTTTGTTTAAAAAAATGGGCTAAGTTCTATTTACAAAAGCATTTGCGTTAGGGATTGCAGCGGAAATACTTTTTTGAGGTTTTTCAACGAAAAAAAGATTGCAGCGAAAAGCCCGACCCTTGAGGTAACGCCCAAAACAACTATTTATAAATTGCGGTGCTTATTAGAATAAAACCAAAAAAAGTAATTATGGAAGACGAAAAAGATTTGAAGCCTGACGAAAATAAAAATTTAAAAGAGACTTGGAAGAATTTAAAACAATTTTTATTTGAATTACTTGATATTAGACATGATACCGACAAAGAAGGCACAATTGAAGATATAAAAGAAAATATTTCCATAAAAGGCCATACTGCCTGGGTGTTAATTTTTTCCGTGATAATAGCTTCAGTCGGATTAAATGTGAGTTCGCCCGCTGTTGTGATTGGCGCGATGCTCATTTCGCCTTTACTGGGTCCAATTTTAGGAGTCGGATTGTCAATTGGCACAAATGATATCGATACGTTAAAACGCTCCTTAACGAATTTTGGCGTTATGGTAGGGTTAAGTTTATTAACTTCATTCCTGTTCTTCCTTCTTCCAATATTCAGAAATGAAACTCCTGAACTTTTGGCAAGAACATCACCTGATGTTCGCGATGTATTTATCGCAATTGCCGGTGGTTTGGCATTGATTTTAGCCATAAGCAGAAGAAACAGACAAACCAATACCATTGCCGGTGTGGCTATTGCCACCGCTTTAATGCCACCGCTTTGCACGGCTGGATACGGACTTGCAGTAGGGAACTTTAGTTATTTTGGCGGCGCCATGTTTTTATTTGCCATCAACACCATATTTATTGCCTTGGCAGCTTTTGTAATTGTAAAATATTTGCAATTCCCAATGGTTAAATACCTAGATTCCGCTAAAAGAAAACGAATTGCAAGAGCGGCATCATTCATTGCATTTTTAGTTTTTGCCGGAAGTATCTATCTGTTTTTTAATTTGATCAAAATAAATCAATTTAAACAATCTGCAGAAAATTTAATTGCCGACTTAAAAAAGAGTGGCGTAAGCATTATTGATGAAAAAGATGAAGATCTTAATTACAAAGCCAACAGCATAAAAATTTATGTTTATGGCAAAAAACTAACATCAAAAGAAATTATTTATTGGTCAGCGCAACTTCCTAAATATGGACTAAATAAAACAAAATTAATTGTTGAACAAGGCGCTGATTCCGATTTAATCAATGAGGTTGAAAACCTGATGGAATTGCATACGCAAAATCAAACCATCATTTCCTCAAGAAATGAAACTTTAAAAGAAAAAGATTCAAGGATTAATCTTTTAGAAACTGAACTGGGCAAATTTTACGCCAATCAAATTCCATTCAAACAAATTAGTAAAGAAGCCCAAATCAATTACAGCGGCCTAAAGCAACTAAGCTACTCTAAGTTGTATAAAACCAATTTTAAAACAGTAGATACCATAACAGTATTTTATGCCGTATGGGATGCCGATTTAAAAAATAAAAATCAGGAAGAAATCAGGTTGAAAAAATGGCTTAAAACACGATTAAATTTAGACACGCTAATTGTGAACAATCGTTAAAAGTCGAAAATAACCCCAAATCTCGGCAACACAGTTCCCGAAGAATTTTCAACACTTTCCAAGACATATTTCGAACTGTTATTGGAATCTATTACTTTATTGCCGTTTGCATCCAAAGTCGGGATTAAATAAGGTTGTTCAATCGCTTCGCCTGCCAAGACATTTTGTACATCCACATAAAAATTCAGGGAGAATTTTTTCCAAAACCATGTTTTATCTATCCGAAGATCCAATTGAGAAAAGGTTTTAAATCGCTCGGTATTTAATTGGCTAAAATCTAAAATTC
>DATIRG010000658.1:0-2784 GCA_035470005.1 Lutibacter sp.
CTAAAAACCGATTCCCCGCCTACACTAATGGCATCTAAAGAGGCTCCATGAAATGAATCCCAAAAAGAAACTACCTTATGTTTTTTGGTGACTGCCCTTGCTAATTTTAATGCGATGCCAATTGCAGAACTTCCGTTGGGAGTCAACAAAATTCTATTTAAGTTTGAAGGCATCAGGGTAGCCAATTTTTCAGCAAAATTAATTGCAGGCTCATTGGTAAAACGGCGTGGAGAAAAAGACAATGTTTGCAATTGCTTGATGATATTTTCAATTAATTTAGGATTGGAATATCCTATTTGATGCACATTATTTCCGTGGAAGTCCAAATACTTTTTACCCAAAATATTTTCAATAGTTGAACCTTTGCAGCCTTTTAGAACATCTAAACAAGGCGTAGACATGGATTGATGCAAAAAATAACGGGCATCTTTCCTCAAAAGTTTTTTTGTCTTTTCATCTACCTCTGATTCAAACCAGTTGGCTCTTGCAGGCGTAAGATTGATATCTCCTTCAGTACTTTTATTACTATCACTTATACTCATATAATCAAATTTGCAATTATTTCCTTTTCTGAAGATTTGTTATTCTACAAATACCTCAATTTAATTTTAAAACCGTTGTGGGAACGATTTGTTTCGGAATTTCGTCACTTTGATAAAACACATCCAGCCAGCCACCGCCGCCGCCATTGAACCAAATGACTTCTAATGGATATTTACCTGGTTTTAACGTGATTTTACCTGCTTTTTCTTTTACGCCATGGTCGCCATCATTATCTACAACTTCAACATTGTTAATCCATAATTTACTGCCATCGTCAGATCGGGTGTAAAATGTATATTCCCCTTCTTTTTCAATGATTATTTGGGTTTTAAATCGAACAGCCGTATTGCTTTTGATTTCTTCTTTTACCTCATCCGAGGTTATTTCAAAGCACCTGTTCATACTGTCCGGTTTGCGATTTTCCAATGAAGGAATTTCACTGAGGTTGTCTAAATAAAAAAGTTCATAGGTAACAGGCGCCACAAGATTTTTAGGTTTCACCCTAAAATAAGCCTCACTCAAGGCACTGCTTATTTTACCATCCATAAAAATAGCGCTTTTAACCACGGTATTTTTGTCGGTTTTAAAAGGTGCATTATAGGTCTTTGAATCTTTCGAGGGCATCGTTCCATCAATGGTGTAAAACACCTTCCCTGTGTTGTTTGGATTTTCAATGATAATTTCGGCCACATCATCAAACAAACCTCCGGCCTTTTTATTAAGGCTTGCTTTGGGAAGTATTATTGGCTCTTTCAATCTTTCTATTAAAGGGTACTCATCGGTTTCAGAAAAACCCATTAAAGCGTTTTTCACTGGTTTTCCAATCCAGGCTATGGGAATTTTAAGTCCCAGCGCGAAAGCGACAGTTGCCGCATTGTCATATTGATAGACAGGATAGGTGATTTTGTGGTTTTTCTTTACCGACTTTCCCCAGATAATAAATGGAATTTCTATTTCCGCAAGTGATTCACCGCCATGTCCAAGACCTATGCCTCCGTGATCTGAACTTATAATGACCAATGTTTCATCGGCCATACCCGACTTTTCTATCGCGTTAAAAACCTGTTCCAATAGTTTATCGGCCTTTTCAACCGATTTATAATATTCTTTTGTGCCGTGCCCAAATTCGTGTCCGGCGTGATCTACGTGGTCAAAATGAATAAACGTGAAGGTTGGTTTTTTGCTTTCTATATATTGACTGGCAAGACTGGCTGTTTCATCTTCCGTTTTTCCGTTTACATCATAATCAACTGCGCTCTTTTCAAAAAGCCTTCCAAAACCATCCCAGTGATAAATAGCGCCAATTTCTGCGTTTTCTATTTGCTTATCAATTAGGCTGAAAATGGTGGGAAATATAAAATCTTCACTTTGCACAACCGCCGGCAATACAAAATTATTTTTTTCCCAACTGTTTGACGTAATCCCATGTTGCTCAGGTCCGGCTCCCATAATCATAGATGCCCAATTGGTACTGGAACTTGAGGGCAAGACCGCACGTGCCTGAAAAGTATAAGCGCCTTCATTTATAATTTTATCAAAAGTTGGCGTTACAGCTTTTTCCAATCCATCCGGACTTAATCCGTCAAAACCAATAACCACCACATGTTTTACCATAGGGGCATTTTGATTTTTTTCTGAAACACAAGACCATAGGGAGAATATCCCTATGGCCATGGTTATGAATTTTACAAGTTTCATGAAACTTTGTTATTTAAGAATCCACATAACTTCATTGATATCATCAGAACCACCATATTGAGTGCTTAATGCCGCATTGACATTTGCTGCATTGTTTTCAAATTCGCTTTGTGGATATTTCCAACGTTTAGGAATTTTACTTCCATTATTATTTGCAGGACCAATATCAAATGTTGGCACGCCCGTTCTTCGGTAATTAAAATAAGCTTCAAGACCGGAATTGTTAAAGAATGCAATGTATTTTTGAGTTAAAATCTGATTTAAACCATTCGAATTATTTCCTTTATAAACAATATTTGCATTTAGAAGAAATGCATCAATTTTTGCTTGTGCAACACCATAAAATTCCATAGAACCTTTGATTCCGTTTATATAATGGGTTTCTGCATTACCGGCAGTCCAGCCTCTGTTGATCGCTTCTGCAATTATAAATTCTTGCTCAGCATAACCAATTTGAATATAAGGTTCGCCTTCAAAGTTGCTGTAATATCTTGCTTCATTAGGGTAGCTATATTTTCCGGCATCTGAATCCACTTGCATTTG
>DATIRG010000659.1:0-1836 GCA_035470005.1 Lutibacter sp.
AAACTTTTATGTATAAAGAATCATTGTTGCCTTATCGTTTCATTAGAAAAATTGATGAAGGTGGCTACACCAAAGACGAAGAATATTTGTTCAATCATGACAAAAAAGAAGCCATTGTAAAAAACCACAAACACAAAACCGTAGATAAGCATCCAATCGGTGATGATATTCAAGACCTTTTGTCATCTTTATATTTTTTAAGAAATCAAAATTTATCCAATTTAAAAGCGGGCGATCAAATTGAATTGAAAATGTTTCTAGATAAAGAAACTACCAATTTTAAACTTCATTTTTTAGGAAAAGAAGTGGTGAAAACGAAATTCGGAAAAGTTAATGCCTTAAAATTTAGGCCAATGGTACAAGCTGGTCGGGTTTTTAAAGCACAAGAAAGTCTGACTATTTGGATAAGCGATGACGAAAATAAAATTCCGCTGCTAATTAAAGCATCGCTTGCTGTAGGCTCTTTGAGAGCAGATTTAGACCAATATAAAGGTTTAGCACACCCTTTTAACATAATTTTTTGAAATTAAATTGTATTTTCGCAATTCATTTGTTGAGTCAAATTTAATTGTAAAATTAGCATCCTTTGAAAAAATTATTTGCCCTTTTATTCGTTGTTTTAAGTATTGCCTGTAAAAATGAAAAACCTGAAGAACCTTTAATACCAGAAAAAATTGTTTATGAATTTGGTTATCGGCTAAACGATTATACAGTCATTCATGATACCCTAAGATCAGGAGAAAACTTTGGGGAAATATTGGCCAGAAATAAAATTAGCGCCACTAAAATACACGAAATTGTCACCACAATAAAGGATTCTTTCAATATACGAAGTCTTAAAGCAGGTATTGCCTATACCATTCTCGCTAAAGAGGATACTAGCCAACAAGCACAAGTATTTATTTATCGGGAGTCAAAAATTAACTATACAATTATTGATTTTAAGGATTCTGTTACTACCGTTATAAATGGAAAAAGACCCATTAAAACTAAAATTGAAACAGCATCGGGCTTAATTACCACACATCTTTCCCATGCAATCAAAAGCCAGGGTTTAAGTCCAGATTTAACTTATAAAATGGCTGATGAAGTTTTTGCCTGGGCCATCGATTTCTCCAAACTTCAAAAAAATGACAAGTTCAAATTGGTATACGAGCAATTTTACATTGAAGACACCATTCCTGTTGGAATAGGGAAAATTAAAGCCGCCTATTTTGAACATAATGATAAACCTTTTTATGCCTTTAATTACAAAACTGACTCAACCAATAAAGCTTCAGAATATTACGATGAAAAAGCTAATATTTTGCGTCGTCAGTTTTTAAAAATGCCCGTAAAATTCAGCAGAATCTCTTCAAAATACAACCTAAAAAGGCGTATTGCCTATTACGGAAACAAAATTAAAGCACACAAAGGAACAGATTATGCCGCACCAATTGGTACGCCAATTGAAGCCACCGCAAACGGAACGGTAACAGAATCGCGTTATGCCGGTGGAAATGGGAATTATGTTAAAATTAAGCACAACAGCACTTACAGCACACAATATTTGCATATGAGCAAACGTGCCGTAAAGGTTGGCGATTATGTAAAACAAGGACAAACGATAGGTTATATTGGGATGACAGGAAATACTGCCGGACCGCATGTGTGCTATCGTTTCTGGAAAAACGGACAGCAAGTTGACCCCTTAAAACAAAAATTCCCAAACTCAGAACCTATGAATAAAAATAAAGTCCCGGCTTACAAAAAATATATTGAACCCCTTAAAATTCAATTGGATTCGATAGAAGTTCCCCACAAAAATATTTTATTTTAAAAGTAAATTAATTCTCA
>DATIRG010000660.1:0-4457 GCA_035470005.1 Lutibacter sp.
AACTTCAGCGGATTGTGGGTGGTATTTGAAATTTCGAAAGCTAAGGTGTAATTTTTTCCCGGAACTATATTTTCGGGAATATTTTTTGCAATAATTTCAACGGCACGGGTTTGTGCTTCAACTTTTGACATTGACAGAAACATCAATATAAAAAGAAGAAAATAGTTTAATGGTGCTATTTTGTAAATTTTTATCAAATTAAAACTGAAAATGAACAGTAATTTTTAGGGTCATTGGATACTTTATGGCTATTTATTTTCAAATTCCAAATCGATGGAATAAATATTTTTGCCATAGTCGGCAACCAAAACCGAAGTGTAAGCTCCTTTTGGCAAACCCGAAATATCCAATGAAAACGATTTGCAGGAATTTGGATACACTTTTTTAAATTTGACCTCCACCTTTTTTTCAAGAAAACCATTGGCATTAAACACTTCAAGAATTAAAGTAGGTTCAACATAAAAGGTCCCTAAATTTTTTAAATCAACATTGATGAATTTGTTTCCGTCTGATTCTTCAATTTTGATGTCGTAGAATTCAAGTTCAGAAGGCATTCTTTCATTAATATCGGCAATAATTTGAATTCCGTATCTCACTTTCGATTCCAGTTTTACACCAAATTCCAACTCATCTTCTTTGATTGGTTTTTCAATCTCCACCATTAAAACGCCCCAAAAGGAACCATTAATCTCAACATCATTGGGTACATTGATGGTATAGATAAGTTCGTATGCTTCGTTTGCCTGAAAAACGTGCTCATTGACATTGGTAGTCAACCAGTTTTTGATGGAATTTTTATGACTGTCGTTGGCCGTTAAAACAGTTTCGCCGCCGCATTCCTGAAACAAATCATTAAAATATATTATAACGCGTTGCTCGGTTGCATCGGTATTTTTTAAACTGATAACACCGGTGATTAATTGTCCGGAAGCAGATTCATGCACATGGGTTAAACCGTTAAGGATAACAATTCCCGCATTGGAGACCTGAAAACTCAATAATACTAAAAGGAATAAGAGGGATTTTTTCATTTTTTCGAAATTTATTTTGTTAGTAAAATTGGGGTTTATAATCGATTTAAATTTTATAATAAATTAAGGCGTTTCATCAATTCCGGCTTGCTCGACCGGCTTACGGGAACCACGTTTTTTCCAATAAGCACGCTGCTGTCTTCTATATCAACAATCTTTTTTATGTTGATGATAAATGACCTGTGCACTTTTAAAAACAGGGCTTCTGGTAATTTTTCTTCTATTTTTTTTAGCGTTGAATGCACTGTGTAATTTTCCTTATCAGTTTTAATCAGAATATAATCGCCCTTTGCTTCAATCAAATTGATGCTGTCATAACTAATTTTCACCAGCCGTTTGTAGATGTTAACGTACAATTCGGTTTTAGAGTCATTACCGACTGTTGTCAATGGCAAATCTGACAACTCATTTTTGGATTTAGAGAACAACTTCGCCTTTTCAACAGCTTTGTCTAACCGTGCTTGGCTAATTGGTTTTTCCAAATAATCTACCACACAATCATATTCAAAAGCCTCCAAAGCAAAATTTGTATGAGAACTGGTTAAAATTACTTTAGGCGGATTTTTTAAGGTTTGCAACAAATCAAAACCTGTAAAAGCAGGCATATGAATGTCTAAAAAGATAAGATCGACAGTGTTTTGGTTTAAATATTTAAGGGCTTCAATAGGGTTGTTGAAACTGGCTACCAGCTTTAAATTTTTATTGTTAGAAATTAATCTTTCAATAATAACTCTTGCAATTTCTTCATCATCAATACTTATACAGTTCATTGGGTTTATTTGGGGGATTTTAATAGGCAAAGATACCCTTTTTTGCTTCCATTATCAACAATATCAGGGTTTTAATTATGATCTTTTTTGGGAATGGTGAAATAAAATGTACTTCCTTTTGAAACTTCACTCTCCAGCCAAATTTCACCGCCATAAAGGTTTAAAACCCTTTTCACAATGGAAAGTCCCATTCCGGTAGATTTCTCCTGATAACCAAGCGTGGTAAAAGTGTTAAATATTTTTTCGTGATATTCCTTCGGAATTCCCCGGCCATTGTCCTTAATGGAAAAAGTATAAAAATCTTCTGCCTCTTCAACGCCAATTTCAACCAGACCATTTTCTTTATCATTAAAATTAACGGCATTGCTGATTAAATTTTGGAAAACTTGGCGCAATCTTCTTTCATCGGCTTTTAGAACAGGCAAATTTCCTTTTACAACAATGCTGATATTTTTGGGAATATGAATGCTTTCTGTTATTTTGGAAACCTTTTTGTTTAAATCTATGGTCGTTGTTTTTAAACTTGTCACTCCTATTTCAGAGTAATTTATGATATCTTCCAAAAGCTTGTCCATCTTTTCAATTTTCGCCTCCATTAGGTTCAAATTGTTAACACTTTCTTCTCCAATTTTTTCGACGCAATCTTCTTTCACCCATGCCAACAAAGCCGAAAGACTTCTTAATGATGATTTTAAATCGTGCGAAACCAAATGCGCGTAGTCATTCAACTGCTCATTTTGGTGTTTTAATTTTTGAAGTAACTGCGCTTTTTGAGGCATAATCTTAAGCTTTATGCTTGTACAAACTCATTAGAACACCAATAATCCAATACTGTTTTAATGGATTCAGAATAATCGGCAAATTTTAATGGCTTTACCAAATAACCCGAAATGCCAAGTTGGTGACATTCTGTAACATCTTTATGGTCATTTGATGAAGTTAAAATAACGGTTGGAATATATTTTAATTGCGCATTATTTCTGATGATGCTTAAAAATTCAAGGCCGTTTATTTTAGGCATATTTAAATCGAGCAAAATAAGATCGGGCAAAGATTCGCTGTTGTACAAAATTTCCAAAGCTTCTTCACCGTTTTTAGCTTCAATAATATTGTGGAGATACGCCAATTTTGAAATTGTTCTGTTAAATTTCATAATTTCTATCATATCATCTTCAACCAGTAATATATTCAGACTTTTTCTCATAAGAAGTGTATTAATTATTTTTAAAATTTCTAATTACCCTAATTAAAAATAATCATCAAAGATCTAAAGATTCCCTTATTTTTTATTCAGCTATTCGACAAGCATTGATTATGTGTCGATGAATGGTAACTAATTGTCGATGAGCAGAAAAACGAACCAAACAAAATTCTTCAAATAAATTACTTTTTAATTCGTTATTTTGCATAAAATGGTTAGATGAAAGCAGTCACCGTAAAAGAAATTAAAACAGAATTGTTGCATTATTCACAAAAGGAATTGGTGGAACTGTGTTTGCGTTTGTCTAAATTTAAAAAAGAAAATAAAGAATTGCTCACCTATCTTTTGTTTGAATCTTCCAATGAAGAAGGTTATATCAGCAGCATAAAACTGGAAATTGATGAACAGTTTACACTGGTAAACACAAAAACGTATTACTTCATTAAAAAGAGCGTGCGCAAAATTTTGCGCAATATTAAAACTGCCATACGCTATTCAAAAAACAAGGAAACCGAAGTGGAGCTCCTCCTCTATTTCTGTAAAAAATTGAAGGATTTTAAACCTTCCATCAATAAAAACACCGTGCTCAAAAATCTGTATGAAAGGGAAATAGCGGCCATCGAAAAAAAGATGCTCGTTTTACACGAAGATTTACAGTACGACTACCAGCAAGAACTGGAAAAGCTAAAACATTAAGATTGCTGAAAATACAGTGCTGCAAACCAACAAACCAATTTCTGATGTCTTAAAAACAGGGTGAAAATCACGCTCGAAAACTTTTTTTTTGTAATATTACATCACACAAATGCAGCTCCGAAATTTTATTTGTCAGTTTTCCACTGCAGCAATAAATGATTAAGCATCTCTAAAAACAAAAAAATCCTATGAGCGAGCAACAAGATCAAACAGACCACCTTCTAAGCAAACTGGAGACGCTTTTAAAAAAACAGGCCGCTTTTTCAAAAGAAGTGCAGGAATTAAGGGATGAAATTACGCAACTTCGCATTGATGCCGGTAAAAATCCGCTAGAAAAGAACGCACTTTTTAAAGAAGAGCCTTCTGAAGAACAGCCAAAATACACCCAAAGTACCGCACCCAAAAAATTATACAGAGATCTCAATCACAAAATTTTAGGCGGCGTTTGCGCAGGACTGGCAACATATTTTGGCATCAGCATCATTTTAACACGCATTATTTGGCTGTTGTTATCCATCTTTTTTGGCGTTGGATTTATTGCCTATGTTGTCATGTGGATTGTTATTCCAAAAGCAACTGTAGCAGCACAGAAACCGCAACCGCAATTTGTACAAAACGCAAGCAAATCAGCTATGCCAACTGCTGACAACCTGCCAAAAACAACTGTTGATTGGGAAAAATTTGTCGGAGAAAATCTCATCAATAAAATTGGGATTGCCATTACCGTAATTGGTGTGGGAATTGGTGCAAAATATTCCA
>DATIRG010000661.1:0-3435 GCA_035470005.1 Lutibacter sp.
GTAAGGCACATTGTCTTTTGAATATTTTGCCGGACGGTTATTTGCATCGGCATAAATACGGAACATAGAAAAATCGCCTGTATGGCGTGGCCACATCCAATTATCTGTGTCTGCGCCAAATTTCCCAATTGATGATGGCGGAGCGCCGACCAAGCGAACATCTTGAAATGTTTCCGTTACAAACAACAAATATTGATTGCCGTTGTAAATAGATTTGATATTTGCATTTTGCCAGGCTTCTTTTTGCGCTGCTTTGGCAACTTTTTCAATGTTCTGGTTGATGATTTTCATTTTTGAAGCTTCATCCATAGCGGCTGTTACACCATTAAACACTTCCGAAGTAACATCGTCTATTCTTTTAATGAAAGTGACATCCATACTTGGATTTGACAATTCTTCTTCATAATTCTTGGCCCAAAAACCGTCTTTTAAATAGTCGTGTTCCAGGGTTGAGTGCGATTGAATTGCCCCAAATCCGCAATGATGGTTGGTCAATAACAAACCGTTTGGCGAAATAATTTCTGAAGTACAGCCGCCGTTAAAATGCACAACGGCATCTTTTAAACTTGAATTGTTGATATCATAAATGTCTTTGGCGGTCATTTTACTTCCCAACAATTGCATCTCGCGTTCATTCATCCCTTCCAGCAAAGAAGGAATCCACATGCCGCCTTGTATTTCTCTGACATCTTGTTTTGTTACAGCGGTGTTTTTTGATGAAGTTGAAGTTGTTTCCTGAATTGGCTTGCAGGAAATTGCCAATAAGGCCACTAAAAAATAAAGTTTTATAAATCTCATATTGTAAATTTTATTCCACAAATATACGCAACCAAAAACACTTTTTTTAGTCTGATATTCATTAAAAAAAATAGTATTTTAGCCAAAATTCAAAAAAACATGGATACAACGCCAATTATTACACAAGACACCATTGCCTTCGGAATATTAATGCTGACGCTAGGATTCGTTTTTTATACTTCCTCCAGCGAAAACACCAAATGGGTTAAATTTTATAAAATTGTTCCGTCATTATTGATGGCTTATATGCTTCCTGCGATATTTACATCCTTGGGAATTATTGCTCCTGAATGGGAATCGGTAAATGGAACCGGTGAAATTGTAAAGCACGAATCAAGTTTATATTACGTTTCCAGCCGATTTTTATTGCCGGCTTCGTTGGTTTTAATGACGTTGTGCATCGATTTAAAAGCGGTTTTCAATTTAGGTCCGAAAGCCCTGATTATGTTCCTGACGGGAACTGCAGGAATTATTATTGGTGGGCCGGTTGCCGTTCTGTTAATTTCTTTGGTTTCGCCGGAAACTGTTGGCGGCGTCGGCCCTGATGCTGTTTGGCGCGGTTTGGCTACTTTGGCCGGAAGCTGGATTGGCGGTGGCGCAAACCAGGCAGCGATGCTTGAAATTTACGGCTACAATCCGAAATTATACGGCGGAATGGTATTGGTTGATATTGTTGTCGCAAACATTTGGATGGCTGTATTATTGATTGGTATCGGGAAATCTGAAAAAATTGACAAATGGTTAAAATCCGACACCACTGCTATTGATGAACTTAAGGAAAAAGTTTCCACGTATGCCAATAAAGTATCGAGAAATCCATCATTGTCTGATCTAATGGTCATTCTTTCCATAGCATTTACGGTTGTGGGAATTTCTCATTTTGGTGCCGATGCCATATCTGCATTTCTAGTGAATAATTTTGAATCCGTAAGTGACACAACTTCAGCTTTGTCGTCTTTCAGTTCTCAATTCTTTTGGATGATTAGCATTGCAACCATTTTGGGAATTATCTTATCATTTACATCTTTAAAAAAATATGAAGGCGCCGGAGCCAGCAAAGTTGGAAGCGTATTTATTTATATTTTGGTGGCAACTATTGGAATGAAAATGGATTTAACCATGATTTTAGACAATCCGGGATTGATTGTGATTGGTATTGTTTGGATGATGGTACATGCCATTATATTAATTATTATGGCAAAACTTATAAGAGCGCCTTACTTTTTCTTGGCTGTTGGCAGTCAGGCAAATGTTGGCGGCGCAGCATCCGCACCAATTGTTGCTGCGGCATTTCATCCGGCGCTCGCATCAGTAGGCGTTTTGTTGGCAGTTTTTGGTTATGTTGTCGGCACTTACGGTGCTATGTTAACAGCCGAATTAATGCGTATTGTTGCGCCATAATTTACTTTTATTAATAAAATAAAAAATAGATATTTGCACGCTTAAATTTAAATTATGAAAAAAATAATTGGCTTTATCGCTGTTGTCTCACTTTTAATTTCCTGTAATAAAAATGAGCAGGGAAACATGGTTGTGAAAGTCACCATTGATGGTTTAAAAAAAGGAACGCTGTATTTGCAAAAGGTGAAAGATACCGCGCTGGTAGCTGTTGATTCTGTTAAATTAGACGGAAATATAAATATTGTGCTTAGCGATGATGTTGAAAGTCCGGAATTGTATTTTTTGTCATTGGATAAAATAGCAGGCGAAAGAATTTCGTTTTTTGGTGAAAAAGGTGAAATTACCGTAAGTGCCAAATTGGAAAAATTTGCGACTTCTGCAAAAATAACAGGATCGGTTAACCAGGATTTATTGGCGGAACATAAAGCGATGACGCAAAAATTTAATGGTAAAAAACTGGATTTGGTGGTTGAAAAATTTAAAGCTTATAAAATCAACGATACCGCTTTGGCCTCAAAACTTGAACGGGAAGAAGCTAACTTAATCAAACGAAAATATTATTACACCACCAACTTTGCTGTTGTAAATGCAAGCCATGAAGTTGCGCCTTACCTGGCATTAACCGAGTTGTATGATGCCAATATCAGACTGCTGGACACCATTAACAATTCCCTTTCTAAAGAAGTAAAAGCTTCTAAATATGGTAAGGAATTGGAGAAGTTTATTACAGAAATAAAAAAGGCCCCCTAACCCCCAAAGGGGGAATTTTAAAGTTGAAAAGTATAATTCAATAATTTAAAATCGTAAATCTAAAATTGTAAATCTTAGTATTAAACGCGTTAGGGATTGAAGCGGAAAGCCCGCAGGCACGCTTTTTAGCGTGACGAGGACTTACAGCGAAAAGCCCGGCCCGTGGGGAAACGCCCAAAATAATATTCTTATTTTAGGTAATCTTGTAACAAATTATATTAAACACATACTTATTAATTGCTAAATAGTTAGAATCTGTGAATAAAGAAATTGAGCATAAATTTATAGTTGAATTTGAGCAAAATCAAAATATAATTCATAAAGTATGCAGAATTTACACTTCTAACCAGGATGCGCACAATGATTTATTTCAGGAGATTGCGATTCAACTTTGGAAAGCATATCCGAAATTTAGGGGCGAGTCTAAATTAAGCACGTGGATGTACAGAATTGGGCTGAATACCGCCATAACTTTGTACCGAAAAT
>DATIRG010000662.1:0-4887 GCA_035470005.1 Lutibacter sp.
AAATCTTAAGGTGGTTATAGCGATAGGGCTCACCTCTTCCCATACCGAACAGAGAAGTTAAGCCTATCAGCGCAGATGGTACTGCCACACGGTGGGAGAGTATGTCACCGCCTTTCTTTTGAAAAACCTTCAACTTTACTGTTGAAGGTTTTTTTTTGACGTAAAGTGTAGAATTCTTCGAATTAAATTGTTCAATTCTTGTTTTTTTATACGTATTTTGTTGTGTTTAACTTTTAAATCATCACAATGAAACAACAAAATTATAAAAATCACAGCAAATATGTGATTGGTTACCACGGAGTAACTCTTTTAGCCATTTTGGCTTTTTTGGGAGGAGCAATCAGAAATTTGTGGAATTCATCTGAGGATAATTTATATTCGGCTTCATTATTGGTATTGCTGGCTTTTATATTATTCTTAATGTTTTATTTCATAAGATCTTTCGCTTTAAAAGCACAGGACAGAGCCATTAGATCTGAAGAAAAGTTAAGATATTATATTTTAACAGGTAAATCAATCAACAATAAATTAACTACCCGTCAATTTGTTGGATTGCGTTTTGTGCCAGATGATGAATTTCCTGCATTGGCTGAAAAAGCAGCCTCGGAAAATCTTTCTGAAAATGACATTAAAAAAGCAATAAAAAATTGGAAAGCCGATGAATACCGTGTCTAAATCAATTTTTTTATGTCAAAAAATTAAATCCTTCTATTTTTTGAAGGATTTTTCTTTTAATTAAAATTGTTATAAATCATAAATGTTATTTTTTATTGACAGTGAGCAATTAAGTTGTAAAAAGGGATTATAGGAAGTATAAATTTAATAATTTAGCCAAAAATTAATTTAATGAACTATTTAAGGCATGTTGGGAAGTATTTTATAATGCTTCGGCAAGTTTTTCGAAAACCTCAAAAATGGTCCGTTTTCAGAGAGATGTTGTTTAGGGAAATTGAAGATTTAGGGCTTAAATCATTAGGAATAATTGCATTTATTTCCTTTTTTGTTGGTGGGGTTATTGCTATTCAAACTGCATTAAATGTCGATAATCCTTTTATTCCTAAATATCTGATTGGTTTTGCAACAAAACAATCAATGATTTTAGAATTTGCACCTACATTTATGAGTGTTATTTTAGCCGGGAAAGTAGGGTCCTATATTTCTTCAAGTATCGGCACTATGCGTGTTACGGAACAAATTGATGCATTGGAAGTTATGGGAATCAATTCATTAAATTATTTGGTGTTGCCTAAAATTATTGCCACCATATTTTTTTATCCCTTGTTAATTTCGTTGGCCATGTTTTTGGGAATTTATGGAGGATATGTGGCTGGAACCTTAACAGATTTATTTTATAGTGAAGATTATTTATACGGTCTGCGCCTCGATTTTGATCCCTATTATATACAATATGCTTTGATAAAAACAGTGGTATTTGCATTTGTTATTGCAACCATTCCGGCCTATCATGGTTATTACGTCAAAGGCGGTTCCTTAGAAGTGGGAAGGGCCAGTACCCAAGCGGTTGTTTGGACTAGTGTCGTTATCATCTTATTAAATTATTTTTTAACCCAAATGCTGTTGGCATAAATGATAGAAGTTACAGATTTATATAAAGAATTTAATGGCGTACCAGTTTTAAAAGGTGTTTCAACAACTTTTGAAAAAGGTGTAACCAGTATGATAATAGGTCAAAGCGGTTCAGGTAAAACAGTTTTTTTAAAATGTTTGGTCGGATTGCACATTCCGGAAAGTGGAATCATTTGTTTTGATGGCAGAAAGCATACTGAATTAGACATAAAAGAGAAAAGACTGTTACGGCAAGAAATTGGGATGGTTTTTCAAGGTGGCGCTTTGTACGATTCTTTAACAGTAGAAGAAAATATTATGTTTCCGCTCAAAATGTTTGCCGATCAATCTTTTTCAGAGATGCGAGATCGTGTAAATTTTGTTTTGAAACGTGTGAATTTGGAAGATGCGAATAAGAAATTCCCCGCAGAATTGTCGGGTGGAATGCAAAAGCGTGTTTCCATTGCCAGAGCGATTGTAATGAATCCAAAGTACTTGTTTTGTGACGAACCCAATTCAGGTTTAGATCCAAATACGGCAACCGTCATCGATAATTTAATTAAAGAAATTACTGACGAATACCAAATAATTACAGTGGTAAACACCCATGATATGAATTCGATCATGGAAATTGGTGAAAAAATTATTTTTTTAAAGGATGGCGTAAAAGAGTGGGAAGGTACAAATAAAGAGATATTTTCTACTGAAAATGAAGCCGTTGTGAATTTCGTGTATTCTTCTAATTTATTCAAAAAAGTTAGGGAAGCATATCTTAATGAAACAAAGTAGGTTATAAGTTTGTTTTTATTAAATATACCGTTATATTTGCACCCGCTAAAAAGAAAGAGATTGACCTGGTAGCTCAGTTGGTAGAGCACCTCCCTTTTAAGGAGGTGGTCCTGGGTTCGAGCCCCAGCCCGGTCACAAAAAGCTTCTCAAGATAGAGGAGCTTTTTACTTTAAAATTTTGGTGAGATACTCAAGTGGCCAACGAGGGCAGACTGTAAATCTGCTGCGCAAGCTTCGAAGGTTCGAATCCTTCTCTCACCACAAAAACCCCAAACAATTTTGTTTGGGTTTTTTTTGTTATTTTTTGTTAAAATGTTTAACATAAGCTACATAATATTAAACAAAATTGTATATTTGCACAAAATTGAATAATTTTCGTTATGGTTAAAAAAGCTTTACTCTTCATTTTCTTGTTAAGTCTTTCAGTTGGTTATTCTCAGAATACAGGAACCGTTAAAGGAAAAGTAATCGACATGCAAACAAGAGGTCAAATGCCTTTTGTAAATGTTATTGTTGTTGGTACTGATGTTGGCAGCATTTCAGATGAAAACGGTGCTTTTATCATTAAAAATGTTCCATTGGGATATGTGAAAGTGCAAGCATCTTATTTGGGATATTTAACTGCTTTATCCGAGGATTATTTGGTTACCAATGAAAAAACGCCTTTTATCAATTTCGAATTGATTCAAGATAATGAGCAATTGGATGAAGTGGTGGTTCAAAGCAAATTATTCAAAAAATCAATAGAAAGTCCGTTATCGCGACAATCTCTTGGAATTGCTGAAATAGAAAGAAATCCGGGTGGCAACAGGGATGTTTTAAAAGTGATTCAATCACTTCCTGGTGTGGCTTCAAACCCGGGCTTCAGAAATGATATAATTATTAGAGGAGGATCGCCTGTTGAAAATAAATTTTATCTGGATGGCATAGAAGTTCCGGTGATAAATCATTTTCAAACGCAAGGTTCTACGGGCGGACCGGTGGGAATTATCAATGCCGACTTAATTCGAAATGTTGATTTTTTTACCAGTGCTTTTGAATCTAATAAAGGAAATGCACTGAGTTCTATTATTGAGTTTACACAGAAAGACGGAAATCCGGAGAAAATAAATACAAGGGCAACTTTGGGAACATCAGATGCCGGCTTAACTTTAGACGGACCAATAAACGACAAAACAACTTTTATAGCCTCAGTGCGCCAATCATATTTGCAGTTTCTTTTTAAATTGATAAAACTGCCTTTTTTGCCAACGTATAACGATTTTCAGTTTAAGGTAAAACACCAATTGTCGGCCAATAGCGAAATTAGTTTAATTGGACTTGGCGCCATCGATAAGTTTACGCTAAATGAAAGCGTGAATAAAAATGTGACCGATGAAGAAACCATCAAAAGAAATCGTTACATTTTAAGTATTATTCCGGTTCAGGAGCAATGGAATTACACAGTAGGAGCCTCATACAAGCATTATGCGGGAAATTCTATGCAACAGGTTGTGGTGAGCAGAAATGAGCTGAGCAACAATGCTAAAAAGTATTTTAATAATACCTCCAACGCTTCCGATTTGTTACTTGATTATACTTCAAAAGAAATTGAAAATAAGTTTAGGTTCGAAAATACATCAACTTCAGCAAACAATTACAAATTATCTGTTGGTTTTGGTTTGGAGCAAGCCAAATACACCAATGAAACATTTCAAAAAACAGCCAATTCTGATGGACTTTCTGAAGTAAATTTTTCTTCGGAATTGGCGATGTTTAAATACGCGGTATTTGGGCAAATTTCAAAAAAATATTTCCATTCCAAATTAGGAGCTTCCTTAGGTTTTCGTCTGGATGGCGCCGATTATGATGACGAAATGCGCAATCCGCTCAATCATTTTTCGCCAAGAATTTCCTTGGCATATTCTCTTTCAGAAAAGCTTACCTTAAATGCAACAGCCGGTATTTATTCCCAGCTTCCAAACTATACAATTTTGGGTTTTAGAGATGCAGAAAACAATTTGGTTAATAAAAACAACGGATTAAAATATATTCAGGCAAATCATTGGGTAAGCGGATTCGAATTTACTCCAAACAACAGTTCAAAAATTAGTGTGGAAGGTTTTTATAAAACGTATAAAAATTATCCTTTCTCTGTCAGAAATCAAATCAGTCTGGCAAATTTGGGCGCAGATTTTGGCGTTGTTGGAAATGAGGAAGTAACATCAACTTCTGAAGGAAGGGCTTACGGTTTTGAGTTATTTGCACAGAAGAAATCTTACGCCGGATTTTACGGTATTTTATCTTACACTTTTGTGGTGAGCGAATTTAAAGACAATCTTAACAACTATATTCCTTCAAACTGGGACAATAAACATTTGTTGACCTTAACGGGCGGCAAAAAGCTAAAAAGAAATTGGGAAATAGGCGGTAAATATAGATTGGTTGGCGGTCGGCCTTATACGCCTTATGATATGGATGCATCTTCTGAAATTGCAAATTACGATGTGACCAATCAGGGAATTTTAGATTTTAGTCAATTAAATACCGAGCG
>DATIRG010000663.1:0-5873 GCA_035470005.1 Lutibacter sp.
TATCTTCAATTGAAAATTGAAAATTACCCATGAATCGTTTCCTGCGTTCCCAAATCTTTCATCAGTTCGGCTTCAAAATCCAGCAAATCGTTCCATTTTTTGTCCACTTCTTCGCGGTCACCATATTTTCGTGCAAATCCTAAAAACAAGGTATAATGATTTGCTTCCGACGCCATTAAATCGCGGTAAAATTTTGCCAGCTCCTGATCCTTAATATTTTCCGAAAGCAGCCTGAAACGCTCACAACTTCTCGCTTCAATAAGCGCCGCATACAACAATCTGTGCACCAATTGCGTGGTTCTGCTGCCGCCTTTGGGGAAAAATTTCAGCAAATTATTCACGTAAACATCTTTACGGTCGTGTCCCAAAATCACGTCCCGTTTCAATAATCGTTCGTGCACCATCTTGAAATGGCTCATTTCCTCTTTCACCAACGCAACCATTTCCGTCACCAAGTCCGAATATTCCGGAAAACTCATAATCAACGAGTTTGCCGTTGAAGCCGCTTTAAGCTCACAATGCGCGTGGTCTATCAAAATTTCATCAATATTTTTTTCGGCAATGTTCACCCAGCGCGGGTCGGTAGGAAGTTTTAAACCTAACATAAGGCATCAAATTTATGGTTAATTTATGGGTTTTATTTGGGCGTTTCCCTGCGGGTCGGGCTTTCCGCTGCAATTCCTCGCACGCCCAAAAGCGTGACTGTGGGCTTTCCGCTTCAATCCCTAACGCGGATATTCACATAAAAATTAAATATCCAAATCAAAAGTCTTTTTCAACAATTCAATCGCATTATTTTTTTCTCTCAATTTTTGGTATTTTTCATCGGGCGTATAGGCATATTTCCTGGTTTCTTCTTCATTAACATCAACTATAATATCCAATTTAAAATTGTTCAGTTTTTCACGTAAATATTTTACCAAAGGAAATTTAGCGCGATCAAGCTGGTCTTTCATCATCGCATTCGGCAACTGAAAATGAATCATGCCATTTTCCAGTCTAGGCACATTCGAATTCATTATCGATGCCACACTTTTCTTTCCTTCGTCTGTCAATAAATTGATGTATGCTTCCCAAAGCAGCAATAATTTGCTTTCAGAAAAATCATCCGCAGGCAATCCGTCAACTTCTTCAAAATCGACTTCAATTTTTGCAACTTCTACTTTTGATTTTAAACTTTTTAAGGAAAGGCCGGATGATCTTCTGGGCGTATTGGCCAACTCAAGTTTTACAACTTCTGTGCTTGGCGCGACAATTTTAGTTGCCGCTGTAATTAACGGAATTTCTTGCTTTGCAACAATCTTAATTTCTTCTTTTACAAATTTTGCACTGCTTTTTTTTGCGGTTTTCGACCTAAAAACAACTGCCGAAATTATATAGGGTTTGCTATTTTTTTTTTCTCGGTCGAAAGTGACAGAGGCCAGTTGCATCAAGGTAAGTTCAACCAGTAATCGCTGATTTTTACTGCTTTTGTATTTTAAATCACAGTCGTTTGCCAATTCAATTCCCTGCAATAAAAATTTCAATTCACATTTTTCCGACTGACTTAAATATTTCTTTTTGGCGTTGTCTCCAACTTCCAGCAATTCAACAGTAATTTTATCTTTGCTTACCAGCAAATCCCTAAAATGGGAAGCCAATCCGGTGATAAAATGGTTTCCGTCAAATCCTTTCGACAAAATCGTATTAAAATGCACCAAAACTTCCGGAATGTTATTGTCAAGCAACAAATCGGTTGTTTTAAAATATTCATCGTAATCCAGCACATTTAAGTTTTCGGTAACTGCTTTACGCGTCAATTCTTTGCCTGAAAAACTTACGACGCGATCGAAAATGGAAAGCGCATCACGCAAAGCACCATCCGCTTTTTGAGCGATAATATGCAAAGCATCATCTTCTGCCTCAATATGTTCCTGAATGGCTATTTTTTCAAGATATTTCTTGGTATCCAATACACCAATACGCTTAAAATCAAATATCTGGCAGCGAGAAAGAATGGTTGGTATAATTTTGTGTTTCTCGGTAGTTGCCAAAATAAAAATGGCGTGTGCCGGCGGTTCTTCCAAGGTTTTTAAAAACGCATTAAAAGCGGCCGATGAAAGCATATGAACCTCATCAATAATATACACTTTGTATTTTCCGGTTTGGGGCGGAATGCGCACCTGGTCGTTTAAATTACGAATGTCGTCAACCGAATTGTTTGAAGCGGCATCCAATTCAAAAATGTTAAAAGCAAAATCCTCATCAAGGTCTCCGCCGCTTGCCTGGTTTATTTTTTTTGCCAAAATCCGCGCACAAGTCGTTTTTCCAACGCCTCTCGGACCGGTAAACAACAATGCCTGAGCCAAATGGTTGTTTTTTATAGCATTTTCAAGCGTGTTTGTTATTGCTTGTTGCCCAATCACATCCTCAAAAATTTGAGGTCTGTATTTACGGGCTGATACTACAAAATGTTCCATGTGTTATTTTTTTATTCGGATGGTAAAAGTAATTATTAAAAAGTTATAGGTTAAAAGTTAAATGTTAAAAGTTGAAAAGAAAAGTGAAATATTTAAGGTTTTAAGTTTCTCGTTTCGAGTTTTTAAAACCAATAACATTTAACGTACAACCAATAACTTATTCCTTTATCTCGTATATTTTATTGTAAAGATGTTTGTATCTTGAGATAATTTCATCGCGTTTTGGTTTCATGGTTGGTGTTAACAAACCATTGTCAATTCCCCAAACTTCTGGGGTGAGTTCAAATCTTTTGATCATTTCCCACTTGCCGAAACTTTTATTTCCTTCCTCTATTTCTTGATTAATACGTTCTATAACAGTCGGATTTTCAATTAAATCCTGGTTGTTTTGTAAGATTGGTTCATGGTGAATTTTCGCCCATTTTCTTAAAAAATCAAAATTAGGCTGGATAATAGCAGCCGGCATTTTTTGGCCTTCGCCTACCACAATAATCTGCTCAATAAATCGGGATTGTTTCATCTGATTTTCAAGCAACGCAGGAACAATATATTTTCCGCCCGATGTTTTAAAAATCTCCTTTTTGCGTCCGGTTATTTTAAGAAATCCGTCCGCGTCAATTTCACCCTTATCACCGGTGTGGAAATAATCTCCGGTCATAACACTATCCGTTTTTTCGGGATCTTTATAGTAACCAAGCATAATGTTCGGGCCTTTCACCAATATCTCGCCGTCTTCAGCGATTTTAACTTCCACATTTCCGATAGGTTTTCCTACAGTTCCAATTTTAAATAAATGGTCTTTGTACATATTTACGGACACTACCGGCGATGTTTCCGTCAATCCGTAACCTTCCATAATCTGCATTTTTGCTGCAGAAAATATTCTGGCCAAACGTGGCTGTAATGCCGCGCTTCCTGAAACCATGGTTGTTAAATTTCCGCCCAATGCTTCGCGCCATTTTACGAATATTAATTTATTGGCAATGGCCAATTGCATTTCATAGAACAAGCCATTTTTGCCATAAGGCTCATATTTTAGACCCAATTCAACGGCCCAAAAGAACAAATTTCGCTTTATTCCTGTTAATTCAGATCCTTTTGCGATGATGCCGTCGTATATTTTTTCCAGCAAACGCGGCACAACCGACATTAAACTTGGATTGGTTTCTTTGATATTTTCTCCTAGTTTTTCAAGAGATTCCGCAAAATAAATGGAAGTTCCTGAATATTGATATAAGTAATGCAGCATACGCTCAAAAATATGGCAAACCGGCAAAAAACTTAAAGTTCTTGTGGTTCCCAATACCAATGGCAATCTAGGAAAACTGTCCAATACATTGGTAACAATATTGTTATGGGAAAGCATCACACCTTTTGGTTTTCCTGTTGTTCCGGAAGTGTAAATGATGGTCGCCAAATCAAAGGATTTTACGGTATCTTTTGCTGCTTCAACTTCCTGCTGGTTACTTTCGTCTTTTCCAAGGGATAAAACTTCTTCCCAACTTTTACATCCTTCAATTTCTTCAAACGAATAAATTTCTTTTAAAGTAGGCACATTTTTTTTAGCTGAAATGGCTTTGTCAAAAAGCACTGAATCGGATAAAAAGCAGTAAAGAGCTTCTGAATGATTAAAAATATAAGCATACTCTTCTTCAGAAATTGTTGGATAAATAGGTATACTGATGGCACCAACCTGCATAATCCCAATATCCAAGATATTCCATTCTGTTCTGTTTGCCGAAGTGATAACAGCAATTTTATCGCCTGGTTTTACGCCCAACCGCAACAATCCTCTGCTTATCGCGTTCGCTTTATCAATATATTCCTGGGTTGAAGTTGATACCCATTTCCCATGGTATTTTGTGGTAAAAGCTTTCTCTAAATTGTATTTTTCGAGCTGGTAATAAGCAAAATCGAACAATCGGGTAATTTCTCTTGGCATTTTATTTAGATTAGAAAGTGTAATGCAAAGTATAAAAATTAAAGGGATTTCACAAGAACGCTTATTGCATTCGTGAAAATTAATTTTTATAGATTTTTGCCCGCAAATGACTGTAGTTTTGTAAAATAATTTTCCGCTTCATTTTTAGGGTAGGCGTAAGCAAATTATTTTCTATGCTCCAAATTTCTGAAGTCAGTTCAAAGGCCTTAATTTGTTCCCATTTTCCTAATTTCTCATTGACGGAATCAATTTCCTTCTGAAATCTTTTGAGAACCCTTTTATGTTGAATAATGGCTTCATTTGAACCATCAAAATCAATTTGTTTGCGATTAGCCCAAGATAGTAAAAACTCATAATGCGGCTGAATAATCACTGCCGGCATTTTTTCGCCTTCTCCAATCACCATCGCCTGCTCTATAAAACGGGATTCTTTCAACAATCCTTCAATGGCCGATGGTGCAATGTATTTGCCGCCCGAAGTTTTAAACATTTCTTTTTTACGATCGGTGATTTTTAAAAATCCGTCAGCATCCAATTCGCCAATATCTCCTGTGTGCAAAAAGCCATTTACGATGGTTTCGTTGGTTAATTCCTCGTTTTTATAATAACCCATCATCACATTTGAGCCTTTCACCAATATTTCGCCGTCTTCAGCAATTTTGACTTCCATATCGTCCAGAATTCTTCCCACGGTCCCAATTTTAAATCCTTTATTTCTGAAATCGTTGATGGAAATTCCGGGTGAACTTTCTGTCATTCCGTAACCTTCAAAAATAGGAATTTGCGCAGCGGTAAATATCCTGATTAACGCCGGCTGAAGCGGAGCGCTTCCTGAAACCAAGAATTTAATGTTTCCGCCCAAGGCTTCACGCCATTTGCTAAAAACAAATTTGTTGGCAATATTCAGTTGAAAATGATACCACCAGCCATTTTTTTGGTATGGTTCATATTTCTTTCCCAAGTTAAGCGACCAAAAGAAAAGCATTCGCTTTATGCCTTTTAAATTGCTTCCCTTGTCCACAATTTTATCGTATATTTTTTCCAGCAATCGCGGCACCACTGGTATAAAATGTGGTTTTACTTCTCTTAAATTGTCGCCTAATTTATCGATGGATTCCGCAAAGTAAACTTCAAAACCCATATACTGATAATAATACAAAGCAAAGCGTTCAAAAATATGGCAAATCGGCAAGTAACTTAAAACCATATAGTTGCCTGGTGTGAAATTCAATGCTTTGGCGCTGGTAAAGGTGTTTTCCACAATATTTTTATGGGAAAGCATCACGCCTTTTGGTGTGCCCGTAGTTCCGGAAGTGTAAATGATGGTCGCTAAATTGGTGTTTGGAACTTGTTTTTTTAACAATTCAACTTCGGATTGATTGCTTTCATCTTCACCCAATTTCAGTAAAGAATTCCAGCTCGAAATTTCTTCTACTTCTTCAAATGAATAAATATCCTTTAATTGGGTTTGC
>DATIRG010000664.1:0-8148 GCA_035470005.1 Lutibacter sp.
AGATATACCAATAATGCTGAATTACTTGCCATCCGTAGACACAACATCTGATGCAGGCGCAGGAGTTGGATACACCGGAATCCGAGTTCGCGGAAGCGATGCCTCGCGCGTAAACGTCACCATCAACGGAATTCCTTATAACGATGCTGAAAGTCAGGGCACATTTTGGGTGAATATGCCCGATTTCACTTCCTCGACCGAAAGTATGCAATTGCAACGCGGCGTTGGAACATCCACCAACGGCTCCGGCGCTTTTGGCGCCAGTTTAAATTTGTTGACCGATGCCGTTTCTGAACAAGGTTATGGAGAAATAAGCAGTTCAATTGGTTCTTACAATACCAAAAAAAATACAGTGAAATTCAGCACCGGAAAAATAAATGACCATATTGAATTCGCGGGAAGATTTTCTAAAATTGATTCTGACGGCTATATTGACCGCGCCTGGTCCGATTTAAAATCGTACTTTTTACAGGCTTCCTATGTTGATGACAATACCTTAATTAAAGCGCTGACTTTTGGCGGCCACGAAAAAACGTATCAGGCCTGGTTTGGCGTAACCACAGCCGAAATGGAAACTTTGGGACGGACTTACAATCCGTATTCCTACGAAAATGAAATTGACAATTACCAACAAGACCATTATCAGTTGCATTGGAACGAAAAATTAACGGAAAACTGGTCTACCAATATTGGTTTAAACTACACCAAAGGCAGCGGTTATTTTGAGCAATTTAAAGAAGGCGAAGATTTTTCGGATTATTTGTTAACACCGATTGTTATTGGTGGCGAAACCATTGATGAAACAGACTTAATCAGAAGACGCTGGTTGGACAACGATTTTTATGTGGTGAATGCGAATGCCACTTACAAAAATGAAGCGGTAGAATTTATCTTCGGAACTTCTTACAGCCACTATAAAGGAAAACATTTCGGAGAAATTATATGGGCTGAATTTGCCAGCAATTCTGAAATAAGAGATCATTATTACGATGCCAATACCAAAAAAAATGACGCCAATATTTTTGGAAAATTGACCTATAATTTGAATGATTCCTGGACGTTATTTACGGATTTGCAGGGTCGATTTGTGAAATTTGATTTGAAAGGGCTGACTTCAGACAGAACTCCCATAAATATTGATGAAAACTATTCGTTTTTTAATCCGAAAGCCGGTTTGACTTTTGAGGCAAATACCAAAAACAGTTTCTATTTATCGTATGCAAAAGCAAACAGAGAACCAAATCGCAACGATTTTGAAAACGGCATTTTTACTTCAGAAAAATTAAATGATTTTGAATTGGGATGGCGTTTTAAAAATGAAGCCGTTAAAATAAACAGCAATGTTTATTATATGTTTTATAAAGACCAGCTGGTTTTAACCGGCGCCATTGATGATACAGGATCGCCAATAAGGGCAACCAGCGGAAAAAGCTACCGACTTGGATTGGAAATTGACGCCCAAATTAAATTGACCGATAAATTTTATGTGCAACCAAATATTGCCATCAGTAGCAACAAAAATGTTGATTTCTTAACCACATGGAATGGCGAATTGGTTGATCTGGGAAATACAGCTATTGCATTTTCTCCGAATTTAATCGTGGCGAATGCTTTTGTATTTCAACCAAATGAAAAGATGCAATTATCTTTATTATCTAAATATGTCGGTGAACAATATATGGGGAATATTGACAATGCAAACTCAAAACTGGACAGTTATTTTGTGAACGATTTAAATATTTCTTATGAAATTAATCCGAAAAAAGTAGTCAAGTCAATTGTGTTAAGTGCTTTGGTGAACAATATTTTTAATGTCGAATATATTTCAAACGGTTATTATTACACCTATGATGATGATTGGTCGGTTCCAAATCAAACAACTACTTTGGATGGTGCAGGTTATTATCCGCAAGCCACAAGAAACTTTTTGGTTGGAGTTACCTTAAAATTTTAACAAAAAAATACTTTTTAAACGCGGTTTAAACCGCGTTTAAAAAGTACCATAAATAGTTTTAAATAAATTACTTTTCTTCTGAAGTCATTCTGCCTGTAGCACAACTTACGAAAGACTTTGCTTTGTGCAACATCGTGTTTGAATCTCCATCCGCAGGATATCCCATACTGGATAATTTTTCTTTAACTTGTTGAATCACCAATTCATCAGTAGCATCTATGCTCACTTCCGAAGTATTTAAATTAATCAAAATTTCATTTACGCCTTCAATAGTGACAATTCCTTTTTTTATGGTATTGGCACATCCGCCGCATTTTAAATTTAATACTTTAATTACTGTCATTTTTCTCTTTTTAGTTTTGTAAAATTACACCAATAAATTATTAAGAATGCCCTCCTACTACAATTTTCATCACTTTTAAATTTAATTTAAAAAAATTAAAAAGTTGAATAATAAAACAAACCCTCAAGAACTTCACTAATTTTGTGGGTTCTGTGGCAAAAGACATATTGCTGTACGGCACCGTTTTTTCTTCGTTATTTTCCATGGTTTTATTTTTTATTGACTATTCAGGTATCAGCCACCAAAATGGTTTCGCCTTTGCTTTGTATAAAAACATATAATGCATAAATAATTTCATCCAATGTCCGGCTAAGCCAACAACACCAACGGTATCTTTAATATTTCTTCCCCATTTTGGATATTTCTCCCAATCGGGAACAATTGGGTTTACGGTCATAACAGCGGCCTGGCCTTTAAACACGCCATATCCAGCCGACACAATGCAAGCTGCGCCCATTTTTGCCATAGATGCCTTGTGCGGGTGTTCAATTTTACCAACTTTTATGGAATGGATGATATTTTCTGCCACAATTTTGCCAATAACTCCTGAAGGCATTCCGGTTCTTGGCGGTGTTGGAAATATTTTTGTTCCATTTGGACTTTCCATAGGTTTAGACATTCCGTGTGGCGGTGCAAAAGCAATACCTGCAGCGTACACATTTTCATATTTTACGCTTTGATAGGTCGATGGCCAATCTTCCGCGCGCCATTCTTCATATTTTTTTGGCGAATAATCTGCATCAACTTTCATCATTCCGTTTGCAACAAATAATTCTGCGCTTATATCCTCATTTTTTTTATTGTAAGCTTTCATTCCGGCGCCTGCAAAACCCGGAATTAGCATGGCAAAATCAAATTCTTTGGTATGATATTCCCCATCTAAATTTTCATAGTAAACTTTTCCTTTTTCAACTTTGCTGATTCCGGCTCTTTTTATCCAATTTATGCCATATTCTTTTAAAATAGATTCTGTAAATATTTTTGTTGGCGTTATGTAGCCATTTCTTTTGATATAAGCACCGCCCATACCAAAATCGCCTAATTCATATTCATTGGTAATCCACCATAAATCGGCCAAATGCGCTAATTTTCTTTTATTGATTTCAAAAGCAACATTTAAAATATATTCAAATGCCGCACCTTGGCAAGTAGCCATTGCATGGCCTGTGCCTATTAAAAAAGTTTGTTTTTCGCCATTTTCCATCTTCTTTAAAGACTCTTGAAGTTTTGCCCAAGAATGCGAAGCATGGTCATACGTACAAACTGATTCGGTAAATTTATGCGGTCCTAACCCCTCGGTAGCTTCAAAATTAAGTTTTGGGCCGGTGGCGTTTATCAGATAGTCATACGTAACTTTTTCTTCATTTCCTTTCTCGTTTTCAGAGACATATTTTATGGTTACAAATCCTTTTTCTTGTTCCGCATCTCCTTCTGGATTTATGGACACTGCCAATGCTTGTTTATAGATTACACCCAATTTTTTATAAACCGGTGCCAATGCAAACTTGACTTGTTCCGGGGTCATCAATCCAACTCCAACCCAAATATTTGAAGGAATCCATTGAAAATTGCTGTTAGGCGAAACCATCACAACTTCATGTTTGCCTCGAAGAGACCTGCTTAAATAAGAAACTGCTGTATGCCCAGAAATTCCCGCTCCTAAAACAACAACTTTTGCCATATTGACTATTTTTTAAATTCTATACTCCAAATGCCTCTTAAATCACCTTCATTATATGCTATTGCCTTATCACTAGGATAAAGTGATTTTATAATTGAATCGGTTTTTACAGACACAAATTCATCAACTTTTCCGTGGCAAGCCAAACAATTTGCTTTTAAAATAATAGGCGCATAATAGTGCTTTTTATTATTGCTGTCAACTTCTATAATTGGCGAGATTTCCTTTTTTTCTGCAATTAATTTTTGATAATTGTTGATAATTTCAAGTTCCCTTGCAGAAGGATTATTTTCCTGATTTCTTAATTTATCTGAAGTGCGTTTTATGGTTACATTGTATTCTTTGGATAATTGCTGGGTAAGTGGAATTGCTTCAACATTGCAAAAGGGAATGGCTTGTTCCGGGCCTCCCAATTGCATTTGCTCTGTTAACTTTTCGCTTAAGGCTTTAAAGGTTGCTTGTGAAATATCATTTCCTTTATTGATATATTCTTGCTTTTCTTTTTCCGTAAGCGGATTGCCGCAAGATACCACCCCCATAAAAACCAGTACAATCAATAAATTTTTCATAAGTGTTATTTTACTGTTTCATTATTATTTTTTATCCAATATAGAATTCCACCCTCCAAATCGTATATCTGTGTAAATCCAAAATCTGCTATTTTTCTTGAAGCAGGTGAAGTTCTGTTTCCAGATCGACAGTAAATAAAAATAGGCTGGTTTTTATCGTACTTTGCAATTTGGTCCATAAAATTTCTGTCGTAATAATTTATATTTACAGCGCCGTCAATATGACCCTGACTAAATTCCTGAGGTGTTCTGATATCAATAATTGTTTGATTTGCTGACTTTTCTTTAAATTCTGTAGGCGTAAGCACCTTTATTGCATCAGATTGAGATTGGGATTTGGTATTACAGCTTATTCCTAAAACTGTTACAATTACCAAAAGCATTAATTTTAATGTAGTTTTCATTTTTTTTGATTTTTTTACAAAAGTAAAGTTACAATTAAATTTTAGCAGTAACCAAAGTTACCACTATATAATAAAAAAAGGGGAAGTAAAAACTTCCCCAACATATTGAATTAAAAAGAACATTTACAGTAAAGTTGTAGGACAAACATAATCGGTTAGTTTAACCCCAGTATCTTTAATATCTTTAAAACCACCTCTGACATCCGTAACATTTTTTACGCCATTTGCCATAAAAATGGAGGCAGCTATAAGTGAACGATAACCACTTGCACAATGCAAAACATATTCTTTGTCTGGTTTTATTTCAGCAAAATTTGAATGAATAAAATCAAGCGGAAAATTTTCAACTCCAACCACATGTTCCGAAAGATATTCAGACTCTTTTCGAACATCCAATGCAACGTCCATAGTTCCTTCTTTAAGTCTATTTGCAAACTGAGTCGCAGATATTGATCCAATTTTATCAACCTTATGACCAGCGGCCTTCCAAGAATGAATACCGCCACGCAAATATCCAAGGGTATTATCGTAACCAACTCGAGAAAGACGAATAACAACTTCTTGCTCTCTTCCTTCTTCAGCAATAAAAATTATTTTTTGATTGATATCCCTAACTAAAGCGCCAACCCAAGGTGCAAAACCACCTTCAACGCCAATATACCAAGCTCCCGGAACAGTTCCTTCCTCCGCATAAATTTCTTTTGTACGCGTATCTATCACTAAAATATCTTTCTGCTCACTCATTTCTTTAAAAGTATCCGCATCAATAGGTGTATTACCTCTCTTCAATATTTCATCAATACTGGTATTAATACCTTTATTCATCCGCACATTGTTTCCAAAGTATTGTGGTGCTGGTTTTAAACCGGTAGTAACTTCTTTAATGAACTCTTCTTTGGTCATATCGGCTCGCAAAGCGTAGTTTGTTTTCTTTTGATTTCCTAATGTATCAAAAGTTTCTGAACTCATATTCTTTCCGCAAGCGGAGCCAGCTCCATGATTTGGATATACAATTGTATCATCTGGCAATGTCATGATTTTGTTTCGTAAAGAATCATATAAATGACCCGCTAAATCTTCTTGTGTTAGTTCCGATTTTACGGCTAAATCTGGCCTTCCAACATCCCCAATAAACAAACAATCACCTGTAAATACATAAGGCGTATTACCGTCCTTATCTATAAACAAATAAGAAGATGATTCCATAGTATGCCCCGGAGTATGTAATAATTTAAGAGTAATATCTCCTATACTAAAAGTTTCACCATCTTTCCCTTGATGTATATCATAATTAGGGTTTGCATTTGGGCCAAAAACAATGGTTGCCCCTGTTTTTTTTGCCAAATCAACTTGACCTGATACAAAATCGGCATGAAAGTGGGTTAAAAACACATATTTTATTTTAACTCCATCAGCTTTCGCCATTTCTATATATGGTTCTATTTCTCTTAAAGGATCAATTATGGCAGCTTCTCCTTTGGAATGGATGTAGTATGCCATTTCAGCCAAGCATCCTGTAAACAATTGTTCTACTTTCATGTCGTTCTGTTTTTTGTTTTAATTGATTTCCCGATAGCTATCGGGAGTAATTCACATATCTAAATCAGCATTTTTAACTTGCAATCATTGTGCTCAGGTCATAATTAACTGATTACTATTTTATTAAAATATATTCTTGTTTCTCAAAATTACAAGATGAAGAATCTTTCATTTGTAATCTTAATCACATAATAGAAAATATTTTGAAAATATTAACTATTTGTCTGTTTTATGTAATCAGAAAATTTGATTCCTGTTCCCATATTTTTTTTCCCTTCTTCAAAAGCATCCACTGCTTCCTGAATGCTTAAAAAACAATTTTGATAACCAATTTTTTTTATAATACCGCTTTTCTCCAATACATCTCTCACAGGTCCTTTCATTCCGGTAAAGGCGATATCAATATTCAAGCTTCGGTACTTGGTAATCACATCATTTAACATATAAACCCCAGAGCTGTCAATGCTATTGATACTTTCGCCGTCAATGATTATTAACTTTAATTTTTTTCCCTTTCCTGCAACGGATGTTTCCAATTTATCTTTAAAATATTGCACATTGGCAAAAAATAACTGCGCATCAAAACGTACTATTAGCATTTCTTCGGAAGTGATTAGCAATCCTTCAAATCTTTTTATGTTCCTATAAAAATGGGTTTCTGGAATTCTGCCCAAAATCGCGATATGCGGTTTGGTGGTTGTGTAAATTAACATCCCCAACGACAAAATAACGCCGACAAAAATACCCTCTTTGATGCCAACAGTTGCAGTAATTAAAAGCGTACTGTTTAAAATCACCAGTTCCCTTTTTGAATATTCCAGCAATTGTTTGGGTACTTTAAAATCTAACAAGCCAAAAACGGCAACTACAATAATTGCTGCGAGCACAGCCTCGGGCAAATAATAAAAAGCATGTGTAAAAAACAATAAAGTTAGCCCAACCACGGATCCGGAAATTATGGCCGCCATAGGTGTTCTGGCACCCGTCTGATTGTTTACAGCCGTTCTGGAAAATCCGCCAGTGGCCGGATAAGTTTGAAAAAAAGATCCCACAATATTTCCCATTCCCAAGGCTATTAATTCCTGATTTGGAACCACTTTATAATCATTATGTTTTAATTCAACGGCTTTGGCAACAGATATCGCCTCCAAAAAACCAATAAAAGACAATGTTAATGCAATGGGAAATAAATCGATTAATGTTTGTTTTTCAAAAGAAGGAATAATAAAATCAGGCAGTCCACTCGGAATATCGCCCACTATTTTTACACCAATTTGATCTAAATTAAAAAATTTTACCAATACAACCCCCAATACAACCACCACCAATGCAGCGGGTATTTTTTTATTAAACCTTTTAAAAAAGACTAAAATCAATATAGAAATTATGCCAATTGTCAAAGTGATTAAATTGGTGTCTTTTAAATTTTGAAGCGCTTCATACACCAAACTATGTATTTGATTATTTCTTTGAATATCAATGCCCAACAAATGTTTTAATTGGCTTAAAGCTATAATTAAAGCCGCTGCAGACGTAAATCCGCTAATTACAGGCCTAGATAAAAAATTTACCAAAAATCCCAATTTAAAATTACCGAATAGTATCTGCAAAACACCCATCATAAAAGCCAAAAGAATTGCAAATTCGATAAAATTTTC
>DATIRG010000665.1:0-4010 GCA_035470005.1 Lutibacter sp.
ACAATCCAGCAACCAAAAATAGCAGTACGTGGCCATTTAATGACAAGCAATTTATCATTTTAAATGTGGCAATGGGAGGGTCTTTTGGCGGCGGTATTGATGCTGCTTTTACCCAATCGAGTATGGAAATTGACTATGTGAGGGTTTACCAATAATATTTTTTGATTCAAGATTTACTTGTTTCTTACTTATTTGGACAGAAACAAACAAAAAGATAAGATGAAAAAACCAATTGTTTTGTTGTTTTTTATAATGGTTAGTTTGCTCTCCAATTCTCAGGAATTAAAAGTAATGACCTATAACATTCGGTTGGATGTTGCTGTTGACGGCAAAAATGCCTGGCCATTTCGCAAAGAATTCCTCGCTTCACAAATCCAATTTTACGAACCCGATATTTTTGGGATTCAGGAAGCAAAACCAAATCAGGTTATTGATATTGCAAATGCACTATCTCAATATAGCTTTGTTGGCATTGGAAGAGATGGTGAAGGAAATGGAGAATCCTCAAATATTTATTACAAAAAAGAACGATTTATTTTAAAAGAAACCAATACTTTTTGGCTGTCGGAAACGCCCAATGAAATTTCAAAAGGATGGGATGCCGCTTTTAACAGGGTTTGCACCTATGCCCTATTTAATGACACTGTAGAAAATAAATATATTTGGGTATTCAATACCCATTTGGATCATATTGGTGAAGTGGCAAGAACCAGCGGAATTGAACTGATTCTCTCAAAAATTACAGCTTTAAATACGCAAAACTATCCGGTCATTTTTATGGGTGATTTTAATTCTGAACCCAATACCGAAAGAATTATTTCGCTTAAAAATCAAATGGATGATTGCAGAGATATATCCGCAGAAAAACCTTTTGGTCCATCAGGAACATTTAACGGATTTAAACACAAAAAACCGGTGAAAATATTGATTGATTATATTTTTATCTCTAAGAATAATACCCTAAAAGTCCAAAAATATGCAATTTTAAGTGATTCAAAAGCGTTGAAATATCCTTCAGATCATTTGCCTGTTTTTGTTAAATTGAAATATACAAAATGAAAAAAATAACCTTAACCGTTCTTGCATTAATTGCGATTTTTGGTTGCACTCCGAAAAAAGGAGAACAAAAAACTGCCGAAACTATTGTGACAAATGATGAACATAAAACCTCATTGGTTTATACATCTGCCCACAATACTGATTTAAAGTTAACGCTTACAGATTCTGTAACATTCAACGCTTTTAAACAACCTCTGGAAACGGAATCCGCTATTATGGTCGATCCGGGAAAAGAATTTCAAACCTTTATGGGAATTGGGGCTGCGTTAACCGATGCTTCCGCAGAAACTTTTTACAAGTTATCTAAAGAAAATCAAGACCGTTTTATGGAAGCATATTTTAGCGTTGATAAAGGAATTGGCTATACCTTGGCCAGGACCATTATTCACAGCTGTGATTTTTCAAGCGGCAGTTATACTTATATTGAAGAAGGAGATGCCGAGTTAAAAACGTTTAATATTGAACACGACAGAAAATACAGATTGCCATTCACAAAATTAGCCATTGCTGCTGCAGGTGGAAAATTAACCATGTACGCAAGTCCTTGGAGTCCGCCCGCATTCATGAAAACAAACAACAATATGTTACAAGGCGGGAAATTAAAACCTGAATTCTACCAGCCTTGGGCAAATTACTATGCAAAATTTATAAAAGCTTACGAAAAAGAAGGAATTCCAATTTGGGGATTAACCATCCAAAATGAGCCTATGGCAACCCAACGATGGGAATCATGTATTTATACTGCGGAAGAAGAACGCGATTTTTTAAAAAATTATTTGGGGCCAACTTTGGAAAAAGAAGGTTTGGGCGACAAGAAAATTATTGCCTGGGACCACAACCGCGATTTAATGTTTCAAAGGGCTAGTGTCATCTTAAATGATCCTGAAGCCTCAAAATATGTTTGGGGAATTGGTTTTCATTGGTATGAAGATTGGAAAGATGGAATTCCTATGTTCAATAATGTTAGAGCCGTGCATGAAGCTTTTCCTGATAAAAATTTAATTTTTACGGAAGGCACAAATGAAAAATATGACTTAGCCCGAATTGTATCTGAAGATCCAAAATTGGCAGAACGATACGGAAAATCTATGATCAACGACTTTAACAATGGCACCGTTGCCTGGACAGACTGGAATATTTTGTTGGATGAAACCGGCGGTCCTAACCATGTGGGCAATTTATGTTTTGCTCCAGTTATTGGAGATACAAAAACAAATGAACTGATGTTTACAAATTCCTATTACTATATTGGGCATTTTTCAAAATTCATTCGTCCGGGTGCAAAAAGAATTTCAAGTGTATCGAGTGCAAACAATTTAATTACAACTGCTTTTAAAAATTCAGACGGCAGCATTGTTGTTGTAGTGATGAACCAAAGCGATACAGAAATTTCCTACAGCGTTACCATGAACTTAAAAACGGCGGAATTAAAATCTCCAGCCCACTCTATTCAAACAATTGTATTATAATTTAACCTAAAAATAAATTAACCAACCAAATCAACCAATAATTATAAAATGAAAAAATCATATACCATTTCCATCAGTCTCATTGTTGCTATGGGTGGATTCCTTCTGGGATTCGACAGTGCAGTGATTTCTGGTGCCGTAAACGGAATCAGAACTTATTTTCAAATGTCCGATTGGCAGCTTGGATTCGCCGTAGGCTGTGTAATTTTTGGTGCTATGGCAGGAAACATCACTGCCGGTCCTTTAAGTGACAAATACGGAAGAAAAAAAATATTGATTGTAACAGCAATGCTGTTCACTGTTTCAGCAATCTGGTCTGCTTTGGCAACTGACTACATTTCATTTGTAATTGCCAGAATTATTGGCGGTGTTGGTATTGGTGGCGCTATCTTAATCGCACCAATTTATATTGCCGAAATTGCTCCGCCTAAACTTAGAGGAAGTTTGGTTTCTTTAAACCAGTTGAACATAGTTTTGGGTATTTCAGTTGCTTATTTTTCAAATTATTTTTTGAAAGATTTACCGGGTGAAAGCTGGAGATGGATGTTAGGCGTTGAAGCAATTCCTGCAATCATTTACTTTTTTGCGCTATTCTTGGTGCCTAGAAGTCCGAGATGGTTAATACAACGTTTAAATGAAGTAGTTCTTGCGAAAAAAATATTGGTAAAAATTGGTGGTGAAGAATTTGCCGATACCACTATTGGAGAAATTCAAAGAGGAATCGACAAAAAAGAAGCCAAAGGAACCTATGCCGATTTCTTCAGCAAAAGAATGAGTATAATTCTTATTATTGCTTTCGGATTGGCCTTTTTTCAGCAAATAACCGGTATCAATGCAATTTTCTATTACGCACCAACAATTTTTGAACAGGCTGGCGGAAGCACAGATGCATCCTTTTTACAGGCCATCGTTGTTGGACTCACCAATTTGGTGTTCACCTTTGTGGCTATTTGGTTTATTGATAAATTGGGAAGAAAACCATTGTTAATGATTGGAACTTCGGCTATGGCAATTGCTTTGACCATGGCAACTTTAGCCTTTAACAATGCAACCTACAGTTTTAATGAAACAACTATTGCAAAAATTGGCAATGCGGATATTAAATCGTCTTTAACATCCTTAAACGGATCAACCTTCACTTCTCAAAATGAATTATTTGCCGGGGTTGCACCTTTACTTAGTGAAACGCAACTACTTGAATTTAAACAAAATGAAGTTAAAAATTTCATTAACATCAATGCCAATTTGGTCTTAATCGCCATTTTGTTATATGTTGCGGCATTTGCCATTTCATTAGGTCCGGTAATGTGGACGATGTTATCAGAAATTTTCCCACAAAACGTAAAAGGAATAGCCATCTCAGTAGTCGGATTTTTCAACTCACTGGTAAGTTACACCGTTACCCAATTTTTTCCTTGGGAACTCACAAATTTAGGACCAACAGTAACTTTCGCCATATACGCGGGAATGGCAGTTATATCT